>JBARBA010000722.1:0-6736 GCA_049792555.1 Anaerolineales bacterium | reverse complement strand
GCTCAAAATCGCCTGCGCGGTGGTCCGCTCTCAAAAACCTTTCACTCCCAACTATGTTTCTGTCAACCCACTGGTTCTAAAAAGTGCTTGACAAAGTCATAGTATTCGCAATGACAGGCTGAGTAGTTACTGGTTGTTTCAAGATCGCTTTATTTTTTCCAAAAGCGCTTTATATTGATTGTGACGGGCACGTTCCTCCCTTTTATATAGCATAAGCACCACGCTTATCCCTAAAATCACCGTCAATCCCATAACCAAAAAGAGAACCACACCTACCAACGGGCTTGTATCCTGCTGTAAGAACACTCTCTGGGTTGGGTCTCCTGAATAATAAAAAGTAACGACATCTGGAATTCTGTTTGTCCAATCCCCCCCCATAACCGTGGTCACAACAGTATCGGTATTTAAAATTTTTATTGTTAAAACCGTGTCATAGTCAGTGCTGTCTGGCATAAGAAATTCATGGTAAGTAGTTTTCTCCACTTCTATGTTGACAATTCGGCCTTCCACCAATCGATCTCCAGGCTTGGGAAGGCTACTCGTATATTCAACAGCCATTAGACCTGCCCCAAGCAGGAACATAACTGCCAATAAAATTGCCACAAACTTGAATGATTCTGGACTTAGATAACGACGCATAAACGCTCCAAATCATTTTGTATTTCTGATACCCAGTAGATGAAAAATTCGTACCATCTCAATCATCGGTGGTTGAGTAGGCGGCGGTGCTATTCCGCCGCCGTATCGAAACCACCTGTCAATAGCAATTTCCCCAAATATTGAGATGATACAAAAATTCGCAGTGACGACTTCAGTCGTCCGGCTAAAAAAGCGGCTAAAGTCGCTACTACGAGCTACAATTTTCATCTACCGAGACGCCCAAAATATAGCGTTTTGCGTATTGAGTAAACCGTATCATCTCAATAACCGGTGGTTGAGTAGGCGGCGACGCTATCTCGCCGCCGTATCGAAACCACCTTGTAACAACAATTCCCCAAAATATTGAGATGATACCGTAAACCTTCAAAACGGAATACGCAACATGTCGTCCCGTAGCGTAGCGGAGTGGACGCAATACGGATTTGTCTCAACTCATTTGCGAAGTAACCGCGCCCTTCGGCTGAAACACACCCATATCATCCTTATGAGCGGCGTTGGATGAAAACCGCCTGAGAAAATTATAGCATACGTAACAGCAGGCAGCCCTTCGACAAGGTTTCGACACGGTGAGCGAAAGACGAACCGTCAACCTACCAACTCTGGCCGAGCCTGCGCCCCGTTTGGCTGGTAGAATAACCGGGACAAGCCCCGGCTATTTTATTGGAAAGAAAACATGCGGACAATCAATATCTCAAAAACACTCATCGTGTGCAGCCTGCTCCTGCTGACCGCCCTGGCCTGCGACGCCTCCGGCATCGTCTCCACCGTGCTTACCGCCATCCCGCAAACTCCCACCCCCGCTTACTCGAACGCCATCCCCACCCAACCCCTCCCGGCGGGCAGCCTGCAACAAATCCCCATGCAAATCGGCTACGGCGCGCGCGGCTCCTTCTACGAAATCTACTTCACCGACCCCTTCAACCCCGACGCCGACAAACAGGAAGGCGGCCCCGATGCGCCCCTGGTACAGGCCATCGACAACGCGCGCATCTCGGTCGACGTGGCGGCCTACAGCATGAGCCTGTATTCGGTGCGCGAAGCCCTGCTGCGCGCCCAGAAACGCGGCGTGGAAGTGCGCATGGTCATGGAAAGCACCAACATGTTCGACTCCGTCCCCCAAGCTTTGATCGACGCCGGCATCCCCATCATCGGCGACAACCAGCCGGGCTTAATGCACGACAAATTCATGGTCATCGACCGCAGCGAAGTCTGGACCGGCTCCATGAACTTCACCACATCCGGCGCGTACCAAGACAACAACAACCTGGTGCGCATCCGCTCCGACAAAGTGGCCGCCGATTACACCGTCGAATTCGAAGAAATGTTCGTGCGCGGCTTCTTCGGCCCCGACGTGATCCCCGCCACGCCCTACCCGCGCCTCACCATCGACGGCGTCCCGCTCGAAATCTACTTCTCGCCCGACGACCACGTTGTCAACCGCATCATCGAACTCCTGCGCGGCGCACAGCACAGCGTTTACTTCCTGGCCTATTCCTTCACCACCCCCGATTTCGGCGACATCCTGCTGCAAAAGGCCCGGCAAGGGTTGAGCATTTCGGGCGTGATGGAAGATGAACAGATCAAGTCGAACACAGGCACCGAATTCACACCTTTCCAGCAGGCCGGGCTGCCGGTCTACCGCGACGGCAACCCCGGCCTGATGCACCACAAAGTCTTCATCATCGACGAAAAAATCGTCATCACCGGCTCGTACAACTTTAGCGCCAGCGCCGAAACCACCAACGACGAAAACGTGGTCATCTTTTTCAGCCCCCAGATCGCCGCGCAATACCTGGCCGAATTCCAGCGCGTCGAAGCCGAGGCGCAGAAGTGAAACTGCTGCGCTTTCTCTTCCACCACCTCTACCACGCCTTCGCCTGGACGTACGACCTCGTCGCCTGGCTCGTCTCGCTGGGGCGCTGGCGCGACTGGGTCTTAAGCGCGCTGCCCTACCTCGAAGGCCCGCGCGTGCTCGAACTCGGTCACGGCCCCGGCCATCTACAAACCGCCATGCGGAAAAAGGGATGGCTGGTCCTGGGCGTGGACGAGTCCCGTCAAATGGGGCGGCTGGCTGCCTTGCGCCTCACCCGCCTCGGACTCCCCGTAGCCTTGATCCGCTCCGAAGCGCAGTCCCTGCCCTTTGGCGCGGACTGCTTCGACAGCCTGGCGGCCACATTCCCCACCGAATACATCTTCGACCCGCGCACGCTGGACGAGGCCTCCCGCGTGCTGCGCCCCGGCGGCAGGCTGGTCGTCGTTCCGACGGCCTATATCGGCGGCAAAAACGTCCCAGACCGGGCAGCCGCCTGGCTTTTTCAGGTAACTCATCAGGGCGGCGAGATAACGGAAGCGCTCAAGGGCAGGATCAAGACCCCTTTCGCGGCAGCCGGCTTCACGGTGCGGCTCGAAACCGTGCAGATCCGTTCCAGCACGGTCCTGCTCATCGTCGCCGAAAAACCCCATTACCAACCCGTAGGTCGGGATTAATCCCGACCTACGGGTTGCCCCCCCGATTGAACAAAAAAAGATTTTAAACTTCGTGTTTTTTCGCGCCCTTCGTGGATAAAAAAAGCACTTCAAGCAAAGCGCACCTTTTAGGGTAGAATCTAAACCATGGAAGTGCAATTTGCCGTAGCCAAAATCAACAAATACGCCGTCTCTGAAAGCGGCGACACGCTGGAGGTGGTCGAGCGGCCTCACGGCGGCGTTTCGATTGTGCTGGCCGACGGGCAGACTTCGGGACGCGGCGCAAAGGCCATCTCCATCCTGGTCGTGCGCAAAGTCATCAGCCTGCTGGCCGAAGGCGTGCATGACGGCACTGCGGCGCGCGCGGCTTCGGACTACCTGTTCACCGAAAAAAACGGCAAAGTATCCTGCACGCTCAATATCGTCTCGATCGATCTGCGTACCCAAACGGTTGTGCTGACTTCCAACAGTTCGCTGCCGGTTTTTGTGATGCTGGGAGAGAAAATCGATGCCCTGAATGTCGATAGCAAGCCCATTGGAGTGGCGCGCAACACGCACCCGGTCATTACCGAAATTCCGTTGGAAGGCGGCCTGACGGTGGTGGTTTACACCGACGGGCTGGTCCATGCGGGCACGCGCGGCGGCCAGCCGATGGATATTCTCACCACCTTGCACGGCTTGCTCGACGAAAACGACCCCGCGCCCCAAGAAGTGGCCGACGTTCTGCTGGCCCAGGCCCTGCGCCTCGACGACAACCGGCCCGTGGACGACATCAGCGTGGTCGTTTTGCGGGTCATGCCGCGACAAGGGGACGAAGCGCGGCGTATGACGATGCGCCTCCCATTCCAATCAGGATAGACATGCCCCTTTCTAAAAAACATAGCCGTTCCCCGCGTCATCGGCAATTCCATTTGCGCGCCCGCGCGCGGGACGCATTAATTCTTATCAGTCAATTCCGCGGGCCGTTGACCCTTTTTGCGGCAGCCATTATGGGGATTGGCGCCATCTACTATTTTGCCAGCCTTCAACTTGGGGAGCCTGTTGGCAGCCTGGCAGAGTCGATCTACCTGATGCTCACGCTGACCTTTTTGCAGCCTAGCGGCAGTTTCCCATCGCACCCGTTTTTGCAGGCTTGGTTTTTCCTGATGCCGGTCATTGGTGTGGTAACGCTGGCGCAGGGTCTGGCCGATTTTGGCATCCTTTTTTTCAATCGCCGCGCGCGCGGCAAGGAGTGGGAGATGGCAGTTGCATCTACCTATAGCAAGCATACCGTCCTGGTCGGCCTGGGGCATTTGGGCTACCGGGTGGTGGAAGAATTGCATGAAATGGAAGAAAGCGTGGTGGTGATCGAGTTGAACCCCAGCGCCAGCCTGATCGCAGAAGTCCAAAACATGGGTATTCCCATTATTCATGACGATGCCACCCGCCCGGCCACGCTGGAGGCGGCGCGTGTGCGCGAAGCGCATACGATTATTCTGTGTATGCAGAACGACGCCGTTAACTTGCAGGTGGCCTTGAAAGCGCGCGGCATGAACCCCAAAATCCAGGTGGTGATCCGCATCTTCGATGAGGGTTTTGCAAAAGCGCTGCACGATCAGTTCGGTTTTACCGCCTTGAGCGCCACCGAAATGGCGGCGCCTGTCTTTGCCGCCGCCGCCGCCGGCGCAGACATCACCAACCCGATTTCCATCGAAGGACAACAACTGAGTCTGGCGCGCTTAACCGTCCTGGCCGCGTCCAAACTGGCCGGAAAAACAGTCGGCTTTGTGGAAGATACCTACCACCTGAATATTATCCTGATCCGGTTTGACCACCAATCCGAGATGCACCCCACCGACAGCCGCGAGATTAACATCGGCGAAACGCTGGCTGTGCTGGGCGGGCCGACGCAGTTAAGTCACTTGATGCATGATAATGAGTAGAGCGCAAACAATAGAGAGTAGAGAGCAGAGAAAAGGGAGCAGGGAAAAGTAAAATAGAGAAGAGTGAACAATGAACGTTGAGCAGAAGAGTTCGTTTTTAATCGGTGTGGTGGGGGTATGCGCTTCGGGCAAATCCACGTTGATTGCGGGGTTGGAATCGCGCGGGTACCGCGCGCGGCACATCGCCCAGGAACATTCCTACGTCAAGGACATGTGGAAACAGATTACCAACCCCGACGTGTTGATTTTCCTGGACGCTTCCTACCCGGTGACGGTTAAGCGGCGTCAACTCGACTGGCTCGAAGCCGATTGGGTGGAGCAGCAGCGCCGTCTGAGCCACGCGCGCGAACACGCCGATTTTTATATTCAAACCGATCAGCGCAGCGCGGATGATGTGCTGGAAGAAGTTGTCCGGTTCGTTGGGGAAGTTCTGGCAAAGGGTCAATTCCATACTACCCCGAAGACTTAAAAACAGGTATAATTTCGGCCTGCAATTAAAGCCAGCCTCTGGCTGGTATTTTTGTGAGTGGAGAACGCTACATGACTCGTAATCCCTATTTCAGACTTGCGTTGATCGGTCTTCTGTTGCTAGTGGCAGCGTGGATTGACTTGAGCAAGAATATCGATATCCCCAATCCCTTTGTGCCCGGAACAATGTTGGTAGAACGCAACGTTGATATCAGTCTGGGCCTCGACCTGCGCGGCGGGCTGCAGGCGTTATTGGAAGTGCCTGCGGGCGTTGCAATTTCGTCAACGGATCTTGACAATACCAGGACCATCCTTGAGAACCGCGCCAACGGACTGGGCGTGAGCGAAGTGCTCATGCAGTCTGCCCCGCCAAACCGTATTGTGGCTGAGTTCCCTGGCGTCAGCGACCCGGATAAGGTCATGGCCGCACTAAAGCAAACCGGCCTGTTGGAATTTGTCGACATGGGTACCACCGCTTTAGCAGAAGGGTCTCCCGTCTTGACAGATTACCACCAGGGCGCAAACACCCTGCCAACTCCGGTAGACACCGCCGTCAAACCAACCGCTACGACTGCGACCACTGGCCCAACGGCCACCCCTGCCGCTGGTGCAGCCGGTGCAGCAACCGCCACTCCGGTAGTCGACAAGACCATTTACCACACCGTTATGACCGGCGCCGGCCTGAAAAGCGCATCTGTCACGACAGGCGCAAGCGGTTATGAAATTTCCTTTACGCTAAAAGATGACGCCAAAAAAATATTTGGCGATTACACTACCAGCCACATTGGGAAAATCCTGGCCATCGTGCTGGACGGAAAAGTAATCTCTGCGCCAACCATTCAGGGCGCAATTACCGATGGAACAGGCGTCATCACGGGCAATTTCACACATGATTCAGCCAATATCCTGAGAGTGCAGTTAAGCTATGGTTCACTGCCGGTCCCGGTAGGGATTGTCTCCAGCCAAACCGTCGGCGCCACGCTGGGCGCGGAATCGGTACAAAAGAGCCTGTTGGCGGGTATCATTGGTCTGACCGTCGTAATCCTGTTCATGCTGCTGTACTATCGCGTTCCGGGTGTTATTGCCGACCTGGCGCTGATTACATACGCGATCATCTCACTGGCAATCTTCAAAGCCTGGCCGATTGTCCTGACCTTGCCCGGTATCGCCGGTTTTATCTTAAGTATCGGCATGGCAGTGGATGCAAACATCCTGATCTT
>JBARBA010000721.1:0-9878 GCA_049792555.1 Anaerolineales bacterium | reverse complement strand
CTATTTGAACCGTCCCGACCTGACGGCCGAGAAGTTTATCCCCAACCCGTTTAGTGGGGGAGGCGCGCGGATGTACAAAACCGGCGATTTGGCGCGTTACCTGCCCGCTTCGCGTGGAAGCATCGAGTATTTGGGCCGCATCGACCATCAAATCAAAATCCGCGGACTCCGCATTGAGTTGGGAGAGATCGAAGCGGCGCTGGCCTCCCTGCCCGAAGTGCGCGAGGCCGTCGTCGTGGCGCGGGAAGACCAATCGGGGATCACTAACCATCTGGTGGCTTATCTGGCGTCGCAGGCGGGACACACTCTGCCGGAGACCCCCGCGCTCCGCAGCAGGCTGGCGCAATCCCTGCCGGAGTACATGATTCCCTCTGCCTTTGTCTGCCTCGAACGTCTGCCCCTGACCCCCAACGGCAAGATCGACCGCAGAGCCTTGCCTGCGCCGGACATGACGCGCAGCGAAACCGGCTATGTGGCCCCGCGCACTGCAACCGAAGAGATATTGGCCGGTATCTGGGCTGGCGTATTGGGCCTAAAAAGGGTCGGCGTCCACGACAACTTCTTCGAATTGGGCGGCCACTCGTTGCTTAGCCTGCGCATTATTGCCCAAGCCGGGCAGGCAGGATTAAAGCTGACGCCACGTCAGTTTTTTCAATATCAAACGATTGCCGAGTTGGTAGCGCATGCCGAAGAACAAGTGCTTCCATCTGAACAAGGGATCATCACCGGGGAAATGCCGTTAACGCCGGGCCAGGCAAGATTTTTCAGAAAAGCGATCCCCGATCCGCATTGGTGGAACCTATCGAATATATTCAAGGTTAACCGCACCCGAGTGGACGCCGGTCTACTGGAACAAGCGGTATGGCATGTATTGCTCCACCACGATGCGCTGCGGGCGCGCTTTGTGTGCGACGAAACGGGTTGGAGACAAATTATTGCATTCCCCGAAGAAACTGCAAACCCTTTCAGCTACATTGACCTGTCAGCCGTACCCAGGGAAGATCGCGAGCGGGTGGCTGATTCAACCAAAAACGAGGTGCAACAAAGCTTGAATCTGTCCAAAGGCCCTCTGATCAGAGTGGTTATGTTGGACCTCGGCACGATGCGGAACCAGTTGTTGATGGTCGCCCATCACCTGGTGATGGACGGGTTTTCGTTTGAGATCGTCATTGAAGATATGTTTACCGCTTACCAGCAGCTTGCCGATGGCAAACAGGTCCAACTTCCCCCAAAAACAACGTCTCTCAAAGCATGGGCTGAACGCACATACCAGTATGCGCAGTCGCCTGATTTCGAACGACAGTTGGACAAGTGGCTTGCCCTGCCGTGGGCGCAGACCGCGCCGCTCCCCGTCGATTATCCTGAGGGCAGGGCAACGAACATACAAGGCTCTCTTGGGCTTTTGTGGGCGTCGCTAAGTGTGGATGAAACTGCCATCTTATTGAAGGATGTGCCTAAAGTATATGGCGCGCAAGTTGTTGATGCGCTCATCATGGCGCTGGTGGAAAGTATTGCCGGGTGGACCGGCAACCCGTGGGTGACTATTACCATGATCAAATCGGGTCGAATGGAAAGAATTCCAGGGACAGAGCGCATGGACTTGACGCGCACCGTAGGTTGGCTGGCGATGGAAGAAATTCTGCTTTTGGAGCACAGAAAGGTAAACCATCCGGGCGAGGCTTTAGAGTCCATCAAGGGACAGCTTCGGGGTTTGCGCGGCGATAGCCTGCTTATCGATATGGCTGGATTATCCAGGCAGTACGAAAAGAAAGCGCCTTTCCCCGGCCACTTGAAAGATGTGTCTTTCAACTACAATGGCAAAAATGCGCAATCTGTTATTGAGGTCAGCGGGATTCAATATGTCCCCTTATTTAATGGAAATACGCAGAATGATGCCTGCCCTATAGATGAAGTCTTTGGATTCCTGGGAACCATTTCAGGCAATCGTCTGGTTTGGTACTGGCATTATGGCAAAACTGTCTATGAGCGAGCTACAGCCGAAAAGATTGCGGCGAGTTTCACGGCAGCGCTGCGCGCGTTAATCGCCCATTGCCAATCTGCCTCCAAAGAGAATTTCACGCAAGACGTTGTTAAATAGAGTTATTTTAGGAGAAAAAAAGATGAACTCCCCATTTCCCAATTTCCAGAACCTCCCGCCGGAAAACGCGGAAGAATTTGCCTTGTCGATAGGCCAACAAGCCATCTGGTCTATTTATAAAATGGCGCCCGGCAGTAGAGCATATAACATTCCTTGCGCCATGCGCATTCGGATGTCATTAGATATCCCCGCCTTGCGCCGCGCTTTGCAGAAACTTGTGGATCGCCACGCCACTCTGCGCACAACGTTCACGCTGGCGCGAGGCAAACCGGTTCAACGGATAGTACAGCAGCAGGAGGTTCCTCTCCAATGCGAGGATGCAGCCACCTTGAGCGAGATGGCGCTAAAACGACGCCTGGCTGCCGAATCGGCCCGGCCATTTGACCTGGAATCCGGGCCGCTGCTGCGGACGCTGCTCTTCACTCGTTCGAACGAAGAACACATTTTGCTGCTGGTCACACACTACATTGCGGCCGATTTCCAATCGCTGGTGACGTTGATCCATGAATTGGGCCTCTTGTATGAGGCGGAGCGCAGCGGGGTACCTGCGCCTCTCCCGCCCCTCGAATTGGCGTATACGGATTATGTCCGTTGGCACACGGATTTGATGGCAGGCCCGCAGGGCAGGCAACTTTTAGGCTATTGGCAAGAGCAATTGCCAGGCGCTCCGCCTATCCTGAACCTCCCCACCGATTTGCCGCGGCCGCCCATCCAGACGTATCGAGGAAGCTCACAAACCTGCGTGTTGGATGCGGCGCTCACGTCAGGTCTCAAGCGATTCAGTCAAGAGCATGGCGTCAGCCTGTATACGACCTTACTGGCAGCGTTCCAGGTATTGCTCCATCGTTACACGGGACAGGAGCAAGTCTGGATCGGTTCTCCCCTCCCTGGGAGAAGCCAGACCGGCTTCGCGGACATGGTTGGTTACCTGGCAAATTCTGTCGTTTTGCGCGCCGATCTGGCTGGCAACCCTACTTTTACCCGGTTCCTCGCGCAAGCGCAGCAGACCGTACAGGCAGCCCGGGAACACCAGGATTATCCTTTTGCCACCCTGGTGGAAAAGTTACATCCAGGACGCGACTTCAGCCATTCGCCGCTCTTCCAGGTCTTCTTCGACTTCCAGCAAGCCTATTTGTCAGATAAACAAGATCTGGCGGCTCTGATACTGGGTGTGGAAGGGGTGGAGTTGAAGGTGGGAGGCCTGAGACTGGCATCGATGGCCCTGGAAGAACAGACCGCTCAGTTTGACCTGACCCTGATGGTGGGCGAAGTAAAAGATGAACTGGTAACTCTGTGGCGATACAGTACCGATTTATTTGAAAAGGCGACCCTGATACGCCTGCTGGAACAGTGGAAAACCCTGCTCCAGAGCATCCTTGCCGATCCCGACCGGCCTGTTGCGCAGCTTAATCTTTTACCCGAAGCCGAACGGCAGAAAATACTGGTTGCATGGAATGACACCGGGCGCGATTATGAGCATGGCAAGTGCATCCACGAATGGTTCGAGGCCCAGGCAGCGCGCGCGCCCGAGGCGATTGCGGTCATTGGCCGGGCGCATCCGTCTGGCGGGGAAATCGGCCCGGTCACTTATCAAACGCTGAACAGCCGGGCAAATCAACTGGCGCGCCATCTCCAATCTTTGGGCGTAAGGACGGGCGACCGGGTGGGTATTTGCATGGAGCGTTGCGCAGATATGCTGACAGGCATTTTCGGCATCCTCAAAGCTGGCGCGGCCTATGTGCCGCTGGATCCCAAATACCCGCAAGAACGGATTCGGTTCGTCTTGCAGGATACGCAGGCCTCGGTCTTGTTGACTCAGTCCAGCCTGCGCGATGAGTTTTCAACACTCGGCGCTCATCTGGTTTGCCTGGACGCGGATTGGGCATCGCTGGCGCAGCAAAGCGCGGAAAATCTGGTCTGTCAGGCATCCGCCGATGATCCGGCTTATGTCATCTACACATCCGGGTCCACAGGCGAGCCGAAAGGTGTCATGCTTACACATGCCAGCCTGTGGCCGCATGTGCAAGCGCTCCAGGTTGTGATGGGGCTGACGGAACAGGATCGGCATCTCCATTCACAATCGTTCACCTTTTCAGCCTCGGTGCGCCAGTTTATGGCGCCCCTGTGCGCAGGCGCGGCAGTCGTCATTGCCACAACCGAGCAGGTGCATGATCCCCTGGCGTTGTTCAAGCTGATGAAAGATCATGCCGTAACGATCTGGGGTGTCACACCCTCGTACTGGCGCAACTGCATCGACGTGTTGCGCGGCGCAGCACCGGAAAAACGCAAAGCCCTGCTGGAAAACAAGCTGCGCATGATTGTATCGTCAGGCGAGGTGATGCACTCGGATATTGTGCAAGCCTGGAGGCAAGATTTGGGCCATGCCGCGCAGCCGGTCAACATGTTTGGGATGACGGAAACGACCGGTGTGGTGACGGCCTGTCCTGTCCCGCTTGAGCAGGATGAAACTTTGCACAATATATCGGTGGGCCGGCCGATTTCAAATGCCCGCATTTATTTGCTGGATCGACACCTGGAACCGGTATCCATCGGACTGCCGGGAGAAGTGTATATCGGCGGTCCCTACCCGGCGCGAGGCTACCATAATCGGCCGGCGTTGACAGCCGAACGATTCATCCCCGATCCCTTTAGCCTTGAGCCGGGAGCGCGGCTTTACAAGACGGGTGATCTGGCCCGCTTCCAGCCAGATGGCGCGCTGGATTTCATCGAACGGGCAGACTACCAAATCAAGATTCGGGGCTACCGTATTGAACCGGGAGAAGTGGAAACCGCATTGGTTCAGTATCCAACGGTGCGGGAAGCCGTCGTGCTGGGCCAGGAAACGAGTCGCGGGCAGGCTCACGAAGATAAAGAGTTGGTGGCCTACGTTGTGGCCGACCCGCTCACGCGCCCTACACAAGGAGAATTGCGTGAATTTGCCAAAGATCGGCTCCCAGACTACATGGTTCCGGCCGCGTTCGTCTTCCTGGATAGCTTGCCGCTGACGGCAACCGGCAAAGTGGATCGTAAAGCGTTGCTCCAAATGAAAGCTGACCGGCCGGGCATGAACGAGGGTTACGCGCCGCCGCGCAACCCGGTGGAAGAAGTGTTGACGCGCATGTGGACCGATCTCCTCCACGTTGACCGGGTGGGCATTTATGATAATTTTTTTGAATTGGGAGGGCATTCCCTGTTAGCGGTGCAGGCGATGGGATATTTACAAGAAATGCTGCGCATGGAAGAGCCTCTCATCGCCTTCTTCTTTGAGAATCCCACTGTGGCAGGTGTAACGGATGCTTTGCTGCAAAGTGAAGCCGGCCAGGGTGATATGGAAGAGATTGCGGCAACGTTGAATTTGATTGCCGGCCTGTCGGACGAAGAGGTGGATGCCATGTTGGCAAGCATGGACGATGACGCCGCCATGTCATCAACGGATTGAGGCTGCCTGATGAAACCTATTTTTAGCATTGTGATCCCGGTGTTTAATGGCCGATCTACGCTTGAATTGGTGCTGCGCTGCCTGGAAGCGCAGACCTTTCCACGCGACCAGTTTGAGTGCCTGGTTGTGGATGATGGTTCCACAGATGGCACGGCGGCGTTCCTCCATGAATACCGTCCCGGTATCCACCTGCGTTATTTCATTCACCCTTCCAACCAGGGTCGCTCGCAGGCGCGTAACACAGCTTGCGCTCAGGCCGAGGGCGATATCCTGGTCTTCCTCGACCAGGATATGATCACCACCCAAGACTGGCTGGCCCATTACGCTGCCGCCTTTGCGCAAACCCCGTCGATGGACGTTATCTCAGGCTCCCGCTACCATGTCCACCTGGGGGCAAACGCTGATAACCGGCATCTTGTGCTGGGACAGATGCTGGGGGTGGCGCCTGATGAACTGTTCACCACCCAGATCGCTGAACAGCTTGAGCGTCTGCGTGACCATGCTCAGTTGAGCATGTATCCCGTCCGCGCTATGGCCAGGCTTGAGGCGCAACTGCCGGAGATATGTCAAAAGTATCCCGAAAGCCTGTTGTGCGCCTATTCTGTTATCACCTGCAACGTCGCCGTGCGCAGATGCATATTCGAGAAGACCGGTGGGTTTGCCCCTTCGATCCCGCGCACCCAGGATACCGACCTGGGCGTGCGCCTGTGGGAGCTTGGCGCCCGCTTTGCTTGCGCGCCCGATGCGCGCGCGTATCACATGTACCATGACGGCCAGAAAGACCGCCAAAATACCCTGGTCGAGCGCCAGGCATTCTTTTACTACCATCCTCATCTTTTGGTCATTTTGCTTAACTTGTGGTTTGCCTACCACGACCAGCCCGATCCCACCCCGCCTTCTCCCATCTTTGACAGTTTATTGACAATGCTCGCCGCCGGGCAAGAATTACCGGATATGGACGTGAGCCAGGAGTTTTTCCGGATTTACCGGCAGCAGCCCTGGGCCGTCTGCATTTGCGACAAAGACTTTATGGCCGAGTTCTACAGCGAACACTCCGGCATTCCCCGCGCCGGGATCGAGGCTTACCTGGATCAGGGCATCGCGCGAGGTCTGATGAGTCACCGGCGCGATCAGCGCTATTATTTTGATTTCGATCACACCACGAACTGGCTGCGAAGAAGCACAACCTACCGGCAGTATGAGCTTGAGCATACGCGTTACAGTTGGATCAGGGACTGGATTCCATCCCCGCAGGATGGGACTACATCCAGCCTTACAGAGCTTAATGGCATATTGCGCAGGCCGCCGATTACCTTGCATTGTCGCGGCGTCTACGAGGTATTTATTCCACAGGAAGCGCTGCCGGCAGGCTCCTTCGAAGCGACGTTGAATATGCCCTTGCCGATTACGCACCCCTGTCAGACCAATGTGCAGATTGTGCGTTGTGAACCCGAAACCCTGCTCGATTATGCCAACCCTGAACGGACGATGATTTCCGGGTTTCCCCTGGCGCAGGCCCTGAAAGATGGGGAAATCACGCTGCGTTATGAATTTGAGTGCGACCTGCAAGAATACTTGCTGACGGAAACGGACGATGAACCGGGCCCACTCGTTGACAGCGCCCGGTATTTAAAGCCGACCTACCCCGCCGCCCAACTGCCCAAAGTCGAAGCGCTCCTGAAAAAGATATTGGCAGGCCCTGCCGAAGATTCGTTCTCGATTGCGCGCGCGCTCTACACCTGGATATTGAACAACTACTGCTACCTGCAAAGCTTTTTAGCCGATCACCTGATCCTGGATACCGGTTTTGGCCCGTGTTTCCAGATGGCGCGCCTGTTTGTTAATCTTTGCCGTCTGATGCGCATCCCGGCCCGGGAGCAGTGCGGGGCCGCGTTTGGGCGGATACTTTCGCCCGATACCCCGCAGCGCACGGTGATAACCGGACGCACCTACAACATCCTGACTCACACCTGGGCCGAATTCTACACCCCGCAGCGCGGCTGGACGCCGGTGGAGTTTGGCGCAGCCGATATGGGCCGCCAAACCTTGACGGCTATCAACGTCGAAGATGGACGCCTGCGCGAACAGTTAATCCGCGAAACCGACCAATACAGCGCCTACTATTTTGGCAACCTGGACCCGTTCCGCACCTATTCCGGCGAGCAGGCAGGCCAGGCGCCTACCTATCCACTTGTCAAATCCAAAATGGAGCAGGACGCGCTCAGAATGCTGCTACTGCAAACAAGGCACCGCCTGGTATGCGATGTTTCCGGCACTGCCGAGTTCAGCGATCTCTGGGCCAGCCTCCAAAGTGTTCGGGCGGCGGCGCGCCAAAATGGCGGCGCTCGTCTAAATACAAGCCCCTCACAAAAACCGCATCAGCCTGAAGCCTCAACCAACCCATCGCAGCGCGTCGTGATAACCAGCATTGGCTCCACCGGCGATGTGCAGCCGCTATTGGCCCTGGCGGATGAATTGCGTAGCGCCGGGCACGAACTCGTTTTTGCTTTGCCGTCCATGTACCAAGCCAGGGTGCAGCGCCTCGGTTTTCGGTTTTCCGAGATCGGGGTGGGGACGGGAGTGGATGCCTGGCACAAAATATTCGCCCAACAGGCAAGGATCACCGACCCGGTTGAGCAGACCCGTTATTTTGTGGAAGCATTAGGCCCCTGGATGTCCCAGATGTTCCAGGAATTGTGTGGCCTGTGTTCAGATGCAGACGTATTGGTCAGCCCTGCGTTTCATTTGGCGGCGCGCATGGTGCATGATGCAACGGGTATTCCATTTGTGTCAGTGCATCTTTCCCCGTTCGGCTCCCAGGGCGGAAAAGCGCTGCGCGAAGTCAGTGCGCCGCTCGTCAACCAATATCGTCAACAAGCCGGTTTGCCGCCGTTGGATGACCCCCTCGGTGCGGACAGCGCTTCGCCCCAGCTCGCTTTGTATGCGGTTAGCCGCCACGTTTTTCGCCCGCCTGCCGGGTGGCCGTCTCACTATCACTTGACCGGTTATTGGTACTTCGACGAAAAAGACTGGCAACCTGACCCGGCATTGGTCGAGTTCATCCAGGCAGGGGAACCGCCGGTCGTCGTGACCTTTGGCAGTATGCCAAGCGACGATCCTGCTGCGCTCACGGACTTGATCGTCGCAGCAATGAAACAAACCGGCTGCCGGGCCATCATTCAACACGGCGGAGGCGACCTGGCGCAGAGCCGCGCTTTGCCGGAAAACATCCGCGCCGTGGACTTTGTGCCGCACGGATGGTTGTTCCCGCGCGCGGCTTGCGTGGTGCATCATGGCGGCGCTGGCACGACGGCCGCTGCGTTTCGGGCAGGCGTCCCGACGGTGGTGGTGCCCCATTTATTGGATCAACCCATTTGGGCCGAGTATGCGCGCGCTTTTGGCTGCGCGGCGGCGGTGATCCCTCTCGCCAGGTTAACTGCCGGGCAGTTGAGCGCTGCCATTACTCATGCGTTGTCCCAGCCTCGTTACCGTCGCTCTGCCGCCCACCTCGGAGAACAAATCCGTGTTGAAAACGGCGCACAGGCAGCCCGGCATTTGATCGAACAGATGTTGGTTACATCTACAGTGAGGCAACAATGAATCAGGAAGCCAGGCTTTCTTCTAAACGGCAAGCCCTGTTGGACCAGCTTCTCAAGAAAAAGGGAGTAAAAACCGCCCAAATTGGCATTCCCCGTCGAACAGGCGATAGGAGCATGTCGCCTCTTTCCTTTGCCCAGCAGCGTTTGTTTTTCCTGGATCAATTCGAACCTGGTAGCGTATCTTACAACATCCCTATAGCGGTGCGTCTGATTGGCGACATCAACGAAAATGCCTTGCGCCGAACTTTGAACGAAATTGTGCGCCGTCACGAAGCGCTGCGTACCACCTTTACTATGATCGACGGAACCCCGATGCAAATCATAGCCGGGCAGCTTGAAATGACATTACCCGTAACCGACTTGACCGCGCTATCCGCAACCGAACGCAAAGCCAAAGCACAACGGTTGGCGCAAGACGATGTCCAGACGCCATTCGATCTGTCAACCGGTCCGCTCGTCCGCGCCAGCTTGATTCGCCTGGAGGATGCTGAGCACATCCTTCTCTTCACGATGCATCACATCGTCTCAGACGGTTGGTCCATAGGAGTATTGGTTAACGAAGTTGCTGCGTTGTATCCTGCCTACGTCCAGGATCAATCCCTTGTCCCTGGGATGGGGTCGCTGTTGCCTGAACTGCCCATCCAATATGCCGACTTTGCGCATTGGCAGCGCCAATGGTTCAACGGCGATGTCCTGCAGCAGGTCGATTACTGGAAGGGGCAATTAGCGGGCAGTCCAACAT
>JBARBA010000720.1:0-10684 GCA_049792555.1 Anaerolineales bacterium | reverse complement strand
ACTGAAGTCGCCACTACCAACGTTAAAATGGGTCTTTACTTGGCATAATGAGAATTGCTGCGTTTCAAATTTATTCCTTGACGCACTGAACATTTGTGCTATACTCTGTCCAACCTATACCCCTCGCGGTAACAAATTGCGCTTTTCCGCTTAAGAAAAAAAGCGCAATTTGTTACCGGGGTATTACATCCAATTCGTTACCTTAAACCTGTTATGGAGAAAAGACATGGCACGTAAAGCATCCAATCAAACCCCCATCCCAACCACCAAACCCATGGACGACGCCAAAAAAGCGGTGCTCGACAAGGCTGTTGGCGATATTCTCAAACGTTACGGCGACGGTTCGATCATGCGCCTGGGCGAAGCCCACAGCATGGTGGTGGACACCGTCCCGACCGGCTCGCTCTCGCTCGACATCGCCCTGGGCGTCGGCGGTATCCCGCGCGGACGCATCACCGAAATCTACGGGCCTGAGTCGTCCGGCAAAACCACCCTTTGCCAGCATATCGTGGCCGAAGCCCAAAAACTGGGCGGGACTTGCGCCTTCATTGACATGGAGCACGCCCTCGACCCGGCTTACGCTGCCAGGTGCGGTGTGGACATCGACAACCTGCTCGTTTCGCAGCCGGATACCGGCGAACAGGCGCTCGAAATCACCGAAACGCTGGTGCGCTCCGGCGGCGTTGACCTGGTCGTGATCGACTCGGTTGCTGCGCTCGTCCCGCGCTCGGAACTCGAAGGCGATATGGGCGACGCGACCATGGGTGTGCAAGCCCGGCTAATGTCGCAAGCGCTGCGCAAGCTCTCCGGCGCGATCAACCAGACCAAGACCATGGTTGTGTTTACCAACCAACTGCGCCAGAAAATCGGCGTGATGTTCGGCAATCCTGAAACCACCACCGGCGGCCAGGCGCTCAAGTTTTACGCCTCCGTCCGCCTGGATGTGCGCCGCGTGCAAAGCATCAAAGTCGGCGAAGAAGTGATCGGCAACCGCACGCGTGTGCGCGTGGTCAAGAACAAGGTCGCGCCGCCCTTCCGCACCGCCGAGTTCGACATCATGTACAACGAAGGCATTTCCAAAGTTGGCGACATCCTCGATCTGGCTACCCAGCTCGAAGTGATCCAAAAACGCGGCGCTTTCTTCTCTTACGGCGACGTGCGCATCGGACAGGGCCGCGAAAACTCCAAAGAATTCCTGCGCCAGAACCCCGACCTGGCCCACGAAATCGAAACCGTCATCCGCCAGAAGGCGCTCGGCGGCGAACTGGTCCTGCCGCTCGACATGGGCACCGAAACTGACGCGCCCGCCGTCGAAGACTAACCCCGACTATGTCCAAGTTAAAGAACTGCAACGCGCAATACGTAATACGCATTACGTATTGCGTGTTTTTATTCCTCGGCTTATTATGCGCCGCTTGCGCCCCACTCGCCACGCCGACCTATTTCATCCCGCCTACGGCCCCCAATGCCCGGACAACCGAAGCTCCCGGCATCGCACTCGCCACAACCACCCCGCTCACCATCGACCTGAACGCAACGCCCGATCTCCAGGCAGAGCCGACGCTGGAATTGCCCAGCCCGACCCCGGCTTGCACGAACGTCCTGACCTTCCTGGAAGATGTGACCATCCCGGATGGCACCGCCCTGACTGCCGGGGAAGCGTTCGTCAAGCAATGGCGCGTCAAAAATGACGGCACTTGCGACTGGGACAACACTTACCTGCTGAAACTGGTTTCGGGCGACGCATTGGGCGCTCCGACGGAGACCGCGCTCTACCCGGCCCACGCCGGGGCGGAAATCGTCATCGAAATGAACCTGACCGCGCCCCAGGAAGTCGGGACTTACCATACCGTCTGGCAGGCCTTCGGCCCGGACGGAGCGCCTTTCGAGCAGGCCATTTACGTCGATTTTGTGGTGCAGTAGCGCCACACCGGGTTATTTCAGTGCCAAAACTCCCCCAGCTCTTTGAGCAAAACAGTCAGTGGTCAGAGCAAGTCCGCCGCGGCGACCCGGCTTTTTTTGAGAAGCTTTCGCAGCAGCAAAGCCCCGATTATTTATGGATCGGCTGTTCCGACAGCCGCGTGCCTGCCAACCAAATTGTGGGGATGCTGCCGGGGGAGTTGTTTGTGCATCGCAACGTAGCCAACGTGGTTGTACACACGGACCTGAATTGCCTTTCCACCATCCAGTTTGCGGTGGATGTGCTCAAGGTGCGGCACATCATCACTTGTGGGCACTACGGTTGCGGGGGCGTCAAGGCGGCGCTTACCGGTCAACGCCTGGGATTGGTGGATAACTGGATCGCGCACGTCCGCGATGTGCGCGAAAAGCACAAGCTGCTGCTGGCGCAAACGCCTGAAGAACAGCGCTGGGAGCGTTTGTGCCAGTTGAACGTCATCGAGCAGGCCGTCAACGTCTGCCAGACGAATGTGGTGCAAGACGCCTGGGCCAAGGGCCAGGAACTGACCGTTCACGGTTGGATTTACAGCTTGCGCGATGGGCTGCTCAACGACCTGGGCTTGTGCGTCAGCGCGCCCGAGGCGTTGGACAGTATCTACCAGCAGGCATTAACGCAATTGTCGTCTTAATCCAATTTACGCGAGGAAACGTATCAGCCCAGTAATCGGTGGTTGGGCGATGCACTGAGCTTGTCGAAGTGTAGGCGGCAGTGTTGTTCCGCCGCCGTACCCTGGCACCGCCCGCCAGGGCAGGTGTCGAAACCACCATATAACAACAATTCCCCCAAAATATTGAAATGATACAAGGAAACCATGACCGCATACATCATTCTGGACATCGAAGTCACTGACCCGGAGGGCTACAAGGAATACATCAAGCTTGGCCCGCTAACCGTGGCGCTTTACGGCGGCAAGTATATTGCGCGCGGCGGCAAAAGCGAAAACATCGAAGGCGATTGGCAGCCCCGCCGCATTGTGATGCTGGAGTTCCCCTCGGTGGAGCAGGCCAAAGCCTGGATCAACTCGCCGGAATACGCCCCCGGGCGCGAGTTGCGCCACAAATATGCCACCAGCAAGGCGATTGTTGTAGATGGGTTGTGAAAAGTAAACATCCGAGTTCTTCAAGAACTCGGATGTTTTTTATGCTGTCCAGACCTTGCCCGCCGGGATGATGGCCTTCTCCGGCACATCGGCCAGCAGCACCGCGCCATTGCCGATGCGCGCGCCTGCGCCGATTTTTAGGCCGATGATGGTGGTGACGCCCATGCCCACCAGCGCGCGCTCGCCGACGTGGACGTGCCCGGCCAGCAGCGCGCCGGGGGCAATGTGGGTATATGCGCCGATCTCGCAATCGTGCGAGACGACTGCGCCGGTATTGACCATGCAGCGCTCATGCAAAATCGCTTCCGAGCCGACGTAGGCGTTGGCAAAAACCTGCACGCCGTCAGCAATGCGGGCGCTGGCTTCGACGGCAGCGCGTGGATGGCGCAGGATGGGGAAAGAAAACCCGCTGTTGACTAACAACTCGAACAAGCGAATGCGCACGCCAATATCAATGATGCCACCCACGCCGTTGGCGGCCAGGTGGATGCCCTGCGCAACCAATTGCGGCAGGACGGCGCGTGTGCCCAGCACCGGGATGCCCAGGACGGAAGTCCTCGTCAGCGCGGCGTTGTCGTCGATAATGCCCGCAATGCGAAATGCGCCAATGGCTTGCGCCATTTCGAGCACGGTTTTGGCGTGTCCGCCTGCGCCGTAGAGGATGAGTTGGGATGTTGAAAAGTCGGTGGGTGGGGGGGCAGGAGAAGCGGGCGCAGCAGGCTGCAGGTTGCGGATAACGGCTTCGGTGACGAGGCGATCTGTCGGTAACTCGGCCAGGTCGAGGCCGATGGATTCGGCCAGGGCGCGGGCGGGCCTGGTAATGCGCAGTCCCGCCGGGGCAGGGGAACCCGGCTTGGATGTAGTATCCGGCTGCGAAACGGTGGGCAAGCTACGGGGAGTTTGATCGATGTTTTCGTCCGCCGTAGCAGTGATAAAAGCCAAAACATCCCCCACGGCAAAGGTCTCGCCCTGCGCGGCAAGGATGCGCACAAACCCGGCAGCCGGCGACTCGACATCCGCTGCGGCTTTGGTGGTTTCGATGGTGAACAGCAGGGCGTCTTTCTCGACGCGCTGACCATTCTGGACGTGCAGGGCCACGAGGCGGGCTTCCGGCTCATTGGCGTTCAACAAAGGCACTGGCACAGGAATTTGATCCACAAAATACTCCTTTTGGCTTGAAATTTTACCCTGTTTCAGTCTATAATCAGGCACTGCACAATCAATTCAATTTTCGTTCAAAGGAGAATAAAAAATGAACTTTGGTCGCGCTTTTTCCTATGTTACAGAAGACCCGGAATGGCTCCAAAAAGTGGGCATTGCCGCGTTGATCATGCTCATCCCGATCCTCGGGCAGATCATCGTGATCGGTTGGGCGCTGGAGCTTACCCGCCGCGTGATTAATAACGAGCCGGATAAGCTCCCCGATTGGAGTAATTTTGGCGACCACTTGAGCAAGGGCTTCCAGGGCTTTGTCATCGCTTTTGTTTATGCGTTGCCCGCCATCCTGGTTTCAGCTTGCTCGCAGGGCGTTTCATTTTTGCCAGCCATGATGAACAATAGCGGATCATCATCAACGGCAACAAC
Organism: Anaerolineales bacterium; assembly: GCA_049792555.1. Lineage (GTDB taxonomy): Bacteria > Chloroflexota > Anaerolineae > Anaerolineales > Villigracilaceae > UBA5195. The sequence continues at coordinate 6,041 of JBARBA010000720.1, read as the reverse complement.
CATCGCGTCAGTGGTGATGGTCGTGAGCCTTTGCCTCAGTTGCGTCATGATTATATATGAATTGTTCCTTGCATTTGTGCTCCCGGCCGCGATGGGCAATTTCGCCGCTACGGGACAAATCAGCGCCGGTTTCCGCTTTGGCGAAGTCTTTGGGCTGGTGCGCGCTGCTCCCGGCGCCTATTTCATGGCGTTCCTGGGCAGCCTTCTTGCCAGTATTGTTGCCATGCTCGGCCTGATCGCCTGCATCATTGGTGTTCTGTTTACGGTAGCTTACGCCTATGCGGTCAATGCCCATTTCTGGGGCCAGGCTTATAACGCTGCCAAAGCTGCGCAGAATCTTGCGCCGGTTGCGCCGCCCATGTAATTTCTTGAAATCGAGACAATCCCTAAAGGTTTCCAAGACCTTTAGGGATTGTTTTATTTAACCAATTCCAATGCCGCTTGCGCCATATCGGCCTGCGAGGGCAGGATGGCATCTTCGATGGGCTTGGCGTTGCCAATCGGCAAATCGAGCGCGGCGATGCGGCGCACGGCAATGCCCGGCAGCTTTTCGGCGGATTGGGCGGCTACTTCCGCGCCCCAACCCAGGCTGAGTGTGCCTTCTTCAACGGTCAACAGCCGCCGGGTGCGGGCCAGCGAGTCGAACAGCGGGGAAAGCGCGAAGGGGCTGAGTTGCGAAAACAGCACGATTTCGGCAAAAATCTCATGCTCGTACATTAACTCGTTGGCAGCGGCCAGCGCGAGTTCGAAGTTGTAGCCGTAGGTGGCAATCGTCAGGTGCGACGATTCGAGGTTGGATATTCGCAGCGTGAAGGTCGGGTAAGCGTCTGCGGATGTGCTAATCGCCCAGTCAACCAACGCGCCCTGGCCCGGCTCCAGCAGGGGACGCGCGTAGAGCAATTTATGCTCAATGAACAGCACCGGGTCGTCATCGCGGCAAATAGCGTGTTCCAGTAAATCGGCGGGATCGCCCAGGGAGTTGGGAGCGACGACCCGCAGGCCGGGTACCCCTAAAAAGAGTTTCTCCAGCGATTGGGAGTGGGTCGGCCCGTAGCCGCGCCGTCCGCCCATTGGCGCGCGCACCACGATGGGCACATGCACCTGCTCGTTGTACATCCAGCGGAATTTGGCGGCGTGGTTGATCAGTTGGTCGGCGGCCAGGGTGACGAAATCGCCGAACATGATCTCGGCCACCGGGCGCAGGCCGCGCAAGGCCATGCCGTTGGCGATGCCCACAATGGCCGCTTCGGAGATGGGCGTGGTCAGCACCCGTTGCGGGAACCTGGTCGAAAGGCCGCGCGTGACTTTGAATGCGCCGCCATACGGGTCGAGAATATCTTCGCCGAGCACGTAGACGCGTTCGTCGCTTTCGAGGCTGTGGTGCAGGGCGTGGTTGAGACGTTCGAGGACGGTAGTCATAAAGGATGAAGGATGAAAGATGAAAGATGAAATTTTAAAGATGAAGAATGAAAGATGAAGCCAGAAGGGCTTTCTTTATCTTTCATCCTTCATCTTTCATCTTTGGAAAAGGGTCTGCGCCGGCGCGGGTGAAGGCGTCGTCGATGACGACCGTCGCTTCGGCTTCGGCCTGGGATTTTTGGGCGTCGCTCAAGCGCAGGGAGGGGGCCAGGAGCGGGTCGTGCGTCTTCGCGCGCGAAATCTCGGCCCGGTCGCGCACGTCGTCGCCTTTGCTGTGGGCGGCGAAGCGGTAGGTGTGCAGGATCAAGGCGGCGGGTCGGGTTTCGCCGCGCGCGTGTTGGATGGCTTCCGCGGCGGCGGCGCGGATTTCGAGCACGTCGGTGCTGTCGCGTTCCCAGGTCTGGATGTCAAAGGCCGCGAAACGCGTCGGGATGGAGCCGGAAACGCCCAACGCCACTGGCGTGGTCTGGGCGTAACGGTTGTCTTCGACCACGAACAGCACAGGAATGCTCCAGAGCGAGGCAATGTTCAGGCTTTCGTAGAGCGCGCCTTCGCCCAGTGTGCCGTCGCCCAGGAAGACCAGGGCGATGTTGCCGCTCTTGCCAACCTTTTCCGCGTAAGCGGCGCCGGTTGCCAGCGGCGCGATGCCGCCCTGGATGCCGTTGGAGTAGAAATTGCGCCAGTGGATGTGCTGGCTGCCGCCGCGCCCGCCCACCAGGCCGGTGGCGCGGCCCATCAGTTCGGCGGCCAGCTTGTAGGGGTCGCCGCCGTAGGCCAGGAAGTGTCCGTGGCAGCGGTGGCTGCTGAAGACCACATCGCCGGGGCCGGTTACGTCGAAGATGCCGACGGCGTCGGCTTCCTGGCCGATGTAGGCGTGGGTGGTGCCAAAGAGTTTGCCGGTGGAAAACTCGGCCAGCGCGCGTTCTTCGAAGCGCCGGATGAGTAACATGCTGCGGTAGAGTGTGTAATGGTCGGACATGGGCGGGAATTATAATGCACCTTATTGCATCGCATGTCAGGTTTTTCGTTGTAAAGAGAGCCGCTCAGGTGAAATCTTAAAAAGTGACAGTCACCTTAAAGGTGACTGTCACTTTTTAACATGCGCAAATGGGAATCAGACGATATTTACCGAAAAATTTGTTCCTTCCCAGTTATCGTTGGCAGACCAGTGAAAGGTGAATACCAGCGTTGTACCGGTTGGCAGTGTATTCACCGCCAAATCGGCAAGGTAAATGCCCAGGCCGACCTCGCGGGTTGTCACATCGTTGACTGTTTGCCAGTTGTCCGCACTCCAATGGACCGTGGCCATCGCCAAAAGCTCGATGCGCAGCATTTTCCCGGCGGGCATGGTCAGACGCTTCTCGTCAAAACGCCAAATGACGCGGTTCGATTCGGTCTTGGTTGTGATATAGCGCGCGACGGTTTGCGGCGGCATATCGAAAACATGCCCGTCGCGCAGCGAACGCAGCAATTTGACATATTCGCCATGCGCCCAGACGAGCGGCATGGCGGAGCCTGACGGTTTGCCAAAGAAAAGTTCTCTGTCAGGGATGTCGGCGGTATCCCAAGTCTGTTCAGGCAACAGGTTCCCTGCGCCCACGCTGGCTTCAAGGACGTGGAGCAATTGCGTGGCTTCATCGGTGTGCCCGGCGGCCAACTCGTAATGGGCGCGTTCGCCTGCCAGCAGGGGCCAAACCCGACCGATACCGGTTCCGTCAAAGGGGCGGCCATCGTCATGTTCGCCATAGCCGTCATCGTTGTAGCGGTGCCAGCCGGGGCCATAAGGCAAATCGGTTTTCAGCAGCGCATCGATCACCTTGACCGTGTTGACGATGCGTGGATCATCTGCCGCGCGCAACCCAAAACGGACGAGCGCCAGGGCATCGGGGCTGATGATGTGCGCCGCCCGTTCAAGACCTTGTCCGGCCGGGCGGTTCTTGATCGGCACATAGCCTTGCGAAGGGGAAGCAGCATCAGCGACATCCGGCGAGGAGACGCGCACGTAATAGCCATCCACGCCAACCTGGTGAGCCAGGTCTGTATCGGTCGCATAGATCCAGTGCTCGATGCTGGAATTCCAGGTGTCGGCTGTTTCCCGCAGGTAAACGCCGATCTGCGCTTCTCCGTTTAAATCCGCCAGGTCGGCTGCCGCCAGCAGGGCGGCAATTTCTGCTGCCAGGGTAAAAGGCGAATAACCGGGGTCCTCCTCCCAGCGGTCTTGCGAGGTGACGGGGCCGTTTTTTGCCAGAAAGCCGGCGGCCTTCTTTACCATAGGCCAAAAGCGTTTGAGATCGTCGGGCTTCAGGGCCTTTTCGCGGTTGGCCAGGTCAACCAGCAGTACCGGGAAGGCCGTTTCGTCCATCTGGATGCCGCCCCAATAAGGGCTGCCGTCCAGCCACATGTTTTGGGGCCAGTGACCGTCGGCTTCCTGGGTGACTTGCAGGTAATATAAAACCCGGCGGGCGTCGCTGTGCGCCCCAATCGCCAGGAGGCCGCCCGCCGATTCCACCAGGTCGCGCGGCCAGGCGAGGTGATAGCCGCCCAAATCATCATCACTTTTGGAGAAACCCCAGGGGATGGAGAGACTGGCGATCAGCGCGCCCGGGAAGCGTTTCGACTCGTGCGTGCGCATGACTGCCGCGCTGTCCATAAAAAGGTCGGCTGTTGCTTTGAGATTGTTTTTGGAACCCAAAGGCAGCAGGGTTTTCAGCCAGTTCTGCCATTCCTGGACATAAATCGTATGGGCGCTTTTAAACCCGTCCAGCAGGCTGGCCCAGGCGCGCTGGCCGGCTTCGAAGGTATTCGCTCCGAAGCCCAGGGCCAGCACAAAGTTCCCGCCCGATTGCGCCAAATCGATTTCACCGGTCAGCGCCACGTTGCCATTTTCGGCGCGGGTATAGTTCCAGGTTAATTGGTTGTGCTGGTTCAAGTCTTGCCAGCCATCCGAAGCCCCGACAAACCCGGCAGAACGGTTCAGCCAGGGCGCGGAACAGGCCAACGCCAGGGCAACGCCTGGTCGTTCGGCAAAAAGCATGGGCACACCCTTGTAGTCGCCGATCCAGGCAGTGTTATTCATGCCTTCATTTGCCAAATGCGGGGACAGTTCCACACAAAGATGATAATCTCCCAGCTTTCCCTGGAGGGGCGTAAATTGGGTGTGCTGCAGCACCACGTCCCGTTTGGGGTCGGCCAGGATTTCTTTCTCGATGCGGTACCTGCCTTCCAGGCAGGTGTTGGTCAGCTTGTAAGCGGGCACGCCCGGGGCAAGCGCTTCAACTTTTTGCTCAGTCTGGCGCTTCTCTTCCGAGAAGAAATCCGTTCCCGAGGTAACGATCAGGCCCATATCGCGCGTGCAGGCCTGGTCTTCCCTGGGGTAATAAATCTCGTCGAAAATGCCGTGACTGAGCGTGAACCAGACCCGGCTGGTCAGGTTCAGGGCCGTGCCGACGCCGGTTTTGGCGCTGGAAGTCCAGCGTGGGGGGATACCGGGCCATCCGGGGGCGAACGTTTCGGTAGACATATGTTCCTCCTTATCTGGTTAAAGGGAATTCCACTCGATGACCGCTTTGATCTCGTCAGCGGTATGCTGGCGCAGCGCGGCATCGAAATCAACACAAGGGTAGTGATGCGTAATCAACTGTGTGACATGATCGCCCCACAGCAGGTGCGCGTGGGCCAGGTCATTCACCGCCATCTGGTAGTGGTCGCGGGCGGCGTTGACGCTGCCCACCATGACTTGGTTTTTCAATACCAGCCCGCGGATCAATTCGGCGCCTTTGATTTCCACCAGGCGGTCGCCGCCGGGGATGCCCGTCAGCGCGTAGACCCCGTTGGGGGCCAGGGCATCCAATAAATTGAACTCCAGCGCAGCCACCCCGGCGGCTTCGAAGATCAAATCGATCCTGCCGAAACGGTCGTCCACCTGGTCTGCCGGGACCTGGCGGCCGTCGATGTACTGCCCGCCGCTGTGTTCCAGCCACTTGGGGCGGGCCGAATCCGCATCGACAACGTCGAGGCCGTAGACCAGCGCGCCGCGCAGGCGCAGAACCAGTGCGGCCAATAACCCGATCGGTCCCAGGCCGGCCACCAGGCAGGGACGCCCGTGCAGCCAATCCAGCGTTGCGGGCGCGTCCGGCAGGCGGGCCACTTGCAGGCGCACGGCTTCGTCGATGGCTTTTTCGGCCACCGAGAGCGGCTCGCACAATACGCCGACGGGTTCCAGTTCAGCCGGCACGCGCACCACGTATTGCTCTTTGTCCAATGCATATTCGGTTTGGTAACCGTCCAGGCCCCAAATGCCCCGCTCGGTGTATTCGCCGCTCTGGCACATATCCGAGCGGTTCATCAGGCAGGGCAGGCATTTTCCGCAGCCGCGCCGCACGGTAAAGACGGCAAAATCGCCGATGCTGACCCGGCTGACGGTTTTGCCAATTTCGACCACCTGGCCGAACATTTCGTGGCCGATGACCAATTCTTTTTGACCCGCAGGCGGCTTGGAGCGGCCCCCGGCGGCTTCTTCGCGGTCGGTGCCGCAGATGCCCACGCGCAAGATGCGCAGTTTGACTTCGTCGTTTGCCGAAAGGGTGGGTTCCGGGCGGTCGACCAGGGCTAACGTGGAAGTG
>JBARBA010000719.1:0-3924 GCA_049792555.1 Anaerolineales bacterium | reverse complement strand
CATCCACGTTGTCCCGCACACCATCCTGTTGGACGGGAAAACCTATCGCAGCGGTGTGGATATTCGCCCCGAGGAACTCCAGCAAAAGCTGATGGCCACCGGGAGCTTCCCGACCACATCCACGCCTTCGAGCGGCGATTTTGCGGCGATGTTCAAAAAGCTGGCCGCCAGCGGTGACAGGGATATTCTGTGCATCAATATGTCTTCGGGGTTAAGCGGCGTTTTCAACGCGGCCAGCGCCGCCGCTGAGATGACGCCCGAAGCCAATGTGACCGTCTTCGACACCAAGACGCTGTGCGCAGCGCATGGTTGGCAGGTGGCCGCCGCGGCGCGCGCGCTCAAGGCCGGTTGGCCGCTGGAAAAGGTGCTGGCGCTGATGAAACGGGTGGGCGATGCTGCCGAGAGCGTGTACACGCTCGACGAGTTGAAGTATCTGATCCACGGCGGGCGCATCAGTCACATGCGCGGACTGATCGCCTCGCTGCTGCACATCCGCCCGTTGATCGGCGTCGAAAAAATGGGCGGGACGTATGCGCAAATGGGCGCGGCGCGCACCTTTGACCAGGCCATGCGCGGCCTGGTGGATGTGATGCTCAAATTCCACGCGTCCGGCAGCGCTTTGCGCGTGCAGGTTTTGCACGCCTATAACGAGAAAGCGGTGCTGGCCTTGCGCGAGATGATTGCCCCGGTGTTCAACTGCACTTTTATGCCGATCCATTACATGTCGCCCGTGTTGGCGGCGCACACCGGCCCGACCATGGTCGGCGTGGCTTTTGCGTCGATGGATGTGTTCAAGGATATTCCATAAAGGTTTGGATGCAAACAATTCGCCCCCGGATTCCTGCACACGGAACCGGGGGCGTTGCATTGGATAGCCTCAAGATAAGTATCCACTGTATCGATGACGATTTTCACGCCCGTCCCCGTGCTTTGGACACTGCCGCATCAATATCTGTGTGTTTCAACCCGGCCTGTTTGGCTTGCGCGCGCGCTTGCTGGATCAACGCATCGAAACTGGTAGTTGACGGCTGTTCGATGGCTTTCAGCACAACCATATCTCCCTCGGCGACGATGACAAACTGCGCTCCTTCTTTCAGGTTAAGCCGTTTGCGTATTTTTTCGGGGATCATCACCTGTCCCCTGGACGACATTCTCGTTGCAGCTAACATGGAAAGGCTCCTTTCTTGCCGGTAAGATGATTATAGCCTGCCCGGCGTTCTGACAACATCCAAAAACAATGGGCCTTTCCTTACCGTTTGTCTCATACTGCTGCGCAGCACGCGGTAATTAACTAAACTTATTGGCAGAAATTACGAATAGAAATTTTTCTGCATATGCTTTTGCTCAATCTGATACAGTTCAGTGGCCCATCCCTAAATGCCGTCCGATCTTGCGCAGATTCACCCCATCCACATAAAAACGCAGTGCTTGTCGGCGAACTTCAAGACCATAGCCACGTATTTTCTTCTCCGGTGTGTACTTGCACTGACATACGAAACATTTGTAGCGATGGCTTCCTGCGCTCGTTTTGCCAATTTTGTTTTGCTTCACCTCCGCACCACATTTTGGACATTTCACCTCCCTGTTATACCTACCTATTCCCCCTCCCCCTGATTTTTTGCCACAAAGTCGGCCGGCGCCGATATAAATTTGCCCAAAATCAGGTCTACAGTGGGCCGAAAAATATTTATGCGCCAAAGCCGGGCCGGGATGCGCAGCCTTTCACCCCAGATTGCTTATCGTTTATGTAAGTTCAGCCAGCCCTCTCGCTATCACTTACGTAAGCTCACCCATCGGTCATGTAACAAGGGTGAACATAGATGCTATACTGTTATTAGATATTCGTGAACGTGTTATACAGGTAAACGCATATTCTTGACCAAAAGGAGATAGCTATGGCTACAACTACTACTAACCCAGTAATAACTTCCGAACAAGTAGGGGCATACTACGATCAACTTGCGCAATACTACCGTTTGGTGTGGGACGGCAATCTCCATATGGGTTATTGGGTGCCGGATGAACCCGATGCATCGCTGGCTGTTGCGCAGGAAAACTTAACCGATATACTGATCAGCCGGACACCGGTAGGGCCGGGGCAAAAAGTTCTGGACGTGGGCTGCGGGCTTGGGCGGCCCGGGGTAAAGTTGGCTGAGAAAACCGGGTGCGGCGTGGTGGGGATTACGATCAGTCAGGTGCAAACCGTGGAGGCGAATCGTTATGCCTTGGAGCGTGGGTTGGGGCAGCGCGCGGTTTTTCATTGCATCGATGCCATGAAGATGCCGTTTGCTGACGAGACGTTCGATGCCGTTTGGGCCTTCGAGTGTCTTTTCCACATGCCAGACCGGGCCACAGTATTGCGCCAGATTGCCCGTGTTTTGCGTCCTGGTGGACGGCTGGTCTTAACCGATAGCTATGGCAAAGTACCGTTTACGCCTCTAGAAATGAAGCTTATGCATGATGGGTTTCAAGTAAATGCCTACATGTCGCCGAATGGATACACAGCCTTGCTCAACACATTGAGCCTCGAAGTTAAGGAAGTGGTGGATATGACCGAAAATACCCGCAACTCTTATACGGCGGTCATGGCTGCCACCATGCAGAAGGAAGCTGAATTACGCGCTATTTATGGCGAAGGATTTGTCGCGGCGATGCAGCAGACAGGGCCAGCGCTTGAAGCCATTAACCGCGAAAAGATCGTTTACTTTTGGCTGGTGGCAGAAAAAGTCGGGTAGCAATGGCTACTGTAAAACCCTGACATTTGGTCACAAATTCAACTGAAAAGATTTCGGCCAAATGGCGCAGGGTGTGGCGCAAAAGTAGATTTGCACAGATGATATACTCAAAGAGCGAGGCCAAATGACCTTGCTCTTTCTTATATTGCCAGCACAAATTGTTACGTATATCAGCCCATCAAAATTGGTTTAGGAGGTTATTATGGCAATCGTGGACTACGAAACGTTTTTAGTGCTACCGACAGAGGATGTTGCAAAGCTGGTACGCGCTGCCGGACCGCAGGTGTGCGTTTTCGTAATCAATGGGACACGACGTTGGTTTACATTGGAACACGCCGATGTAAAACAAAACTCGTTCCAAGATTATTTGGATATCACAGGGGAACGGTACATCGACCTATATCAGTTATGTTTTGAGCATGGCATGGATACTCTCTTGGCGCCTGTTGTTAGGACAGAGTCATTGACACGGGGTAGCGAATATGTACAGAAAGTAATGGTGGATGCACTGGCTGAGTTTGCGAAAAACCCGGATTACCTGTCTTTTTATGAGAAGTATAAAGTAAGCGTCCACTTTTATGGTGATTACCGAAAATTCTTCCCCGGGACGCCGTTTGCTTACTTAACTGAATTGTTTGACGATATCACAAAACAAACCGAACAGAATACATCTTGCAGGTTGTTTTACGGTATCTTTGCCAGTGACGCAACTGACACAATTGCCGAACTTTCCGTGGAGCATTTTCAGAAGACCGGTAATATCCCATCACGCAGGGAATTGGTTGAGCAATATTACGGCGAGTATATTGCCCCAGTCACTTTGTATGTTAACTTTGATAAATTCAGGGTATTTGACTATCCTTTGCTCAACCTTGGGGATGAAGACTTGTATTTTACTGTTGCCCCGTCTCCATATATGACTCAAGAACAATGGCGCAATATTTTATACGATCATATATACTCACGCTGCGTTGAAGAAGTGGATTATTCTAAAATGCAAAAACAGGATTTCCAGGATATGAAAGATTTCTATCGCATAAACTGTCAGAACACTCTGGGAGTTGGTGAAATGCGTGGCGGAATTTGGTACCCTAAATGATCATTGGGGCAGTTAGGATGGGGTATTTTCAAAACCTGTTGAAACGGGTAATGGTAATGTATTGCCAATATGACAAGTTATCATGTGCGC
>JBARBA010000718.1:0-7673 GCA_049792555.1 Anaerolineales bacterium | reverse complement strand
GTTTGGCCCTGTCGTTTGTTCAACATGAAAGCTTCGACATAAATAACCTGGGAAAAAGTGGAGAGCATAAAAACTTTATCAAGGTGCGCCGAAATCGTTTCAACAGCAAACCCAAAGGGCATATAGGGTGCCGCATATTCGATGGGATATTGCTGGTAGTATTTAACGTCAATGTGTGATGGCGATAAACTGGGAGAAAGAAGCTCGACGACGAAAACAGCGGGCTTTTTATCGGGGGTTGACCTGGACAAGACCAAATTCGTAAGGGTGGCATAATCTACAACCGTTCCGCCTGTTGTGGAAAAATTAAATCCGGTTAGCGAGAGTTTTTGGGCATATTCGTTGGCGGGAATAAGAAAAGAGACGGATGTTCCCAGGAAAATGATATCCGGTGTGGAATTTAGCCGATTAATATAATAATAGGGTTTTAATAAGCGCGTATTCAAGTACGAAACACGATCGATGTTCCAGGTGAAGGCGCCTGTGGGGTTAAGAGCCACCACAGAAACAGTGGTTATCCCCAGAATGGAGAGGACGCCAATGATCCAGACACGCGAAGAGAATTGCTTGATTTCATTCCGGTTTTCCGCCCCCCAAAGGGGGCTGCTCAACACCAGGATGGTGAATAGACCGGCCCCGATCAACAGGCCAATCTTTTGTGAAAAATCAGTGAATGGGATGTAGTCTGCAATGGCAGAAAGATGCGCTTTTTGGGGAAGTTCCGGTATATGGAACGTCAAAAGCGCAAACGCGCATAATAAAAACAGGACGAGAAGCAGAGGAAGGTTTTTTTTCATGGTTGTCTCAAAAGCCGGCGTAAATGAAATCCTGCGCCTGCCCGATTAATAAAATGCAGATGGCTGCCAGCACCCCCCAGAAAAAGAATTTCCAAACGGAGACGGATTGCCCATCCTTGAACAGGGAGGCTGCTTCGCTGCGGCCTGAAAACGCCAGCGGGATGCCTGCCAGGATCGCAAGCGTCGCAGTGCTGCTGACGAGTCTTCCGATAACCGCAGGGTTGCCCAATCCTTTCAGGCCGAACAAACCCGCAAAGAGATTCTGGAGAAAAGCCGCATTCGGACTCATGAAGAGCGCCCAGCCAAGCAGGATGGCAAAAACAAGGAGTGAGCGGCCAATCAAAACGGGGAGCTTTCGCCCGGTGCGCTTCCAGGCAGCGCCCAGGTTAAGCAGCAGTCCATGATAAAGGCCCCAGAGCAGGTAGGCCCATGAAGCGCCATGCCAAAAGCCCACCAGCGACATGGTGATGAAGTTGGCCGCGTACTGCGCCCATTCGCGCTTGTCTGAACCCCACTTGCGCAAAAGGGAACGGCTGAGCGGACTGAAAAGATAGGTGCGGAACCAGTTTGAAAGCGACATGTGCCAGCGTTCCCAGAATTCGGCGGGGTCGGATGCCAGGTAGGGGCTGTTGAAATTGGGCGGCAATTTCACGCCGAGCAGCGCGCTGATCCCCAGCGCCATGTCGGTATACCCTGAAAAGTCGAAATAAAGCTGTACGGCGTAGGCGATGACCATATACCAGGCCGGGAAAATGCCAGCAAAGTTGGCTTGTTTACTAAATGACGCATCCATGAGTATTCCGATTTGGTCGGCGATCAATACTTTTTTTGCCAACCCCATGGAAAGATGCACAAGACCGTTGAGCGCTTGCCCGTTTTCCAGGCGTTCGGGCAAATTAAGAAATTGGGTAGCTGTGTCTTTGAAGCTGCTGATCGGCCCGGCGCTGATCTGCGGAAAATAGGCCGAAAAAGTAAGGAAGACCACCAGGTCCGGGCTGGCAGGGTAGCGCTTGGCCTGAACGTCGAGCAGGTAGCCGATATGCTTGAATACAAAAAACGAGATGCCCAGCGGCAAGCCAAGCGAAGAAAGCAGTTTGAGCGTAACGCCAAGCCTGAGGAAACTTGTCAACGCATTGAAGTTGTCCACCCCAAAGTTCCAGTATTTAAAAAGCGCCAATGCTCCCAGGTTGAGCAGGATTCCGGGCAGGAACCAGTTCTTTTTGGCGGCGAGAAATGTCAACAAAGAAAGCCCCAGTAAAACGGGAATAAACTGCCAGCCGGCCAGGGCATAAAAGCCGTAGCTGACAGCCAGTAAAAAGAACGTCTTGCGGCGCGGCGTTTTGAATAACTTGTAATATGCCAAAAAGGTGAGGGGCAGAAATAGCAAAAGGAAAGCGTGCGTGGTGAAAGACATTTATGAAATATCCATTTCGTTCGAAGAGTTTTTGGGATCGGCGGCGTTGGCGATTCTTACCGGACAGGCGTTGGCGTAAAAATGGACGGCGGAGGCGGAGGCGTTGTGCTGAAGCCTCTCACGTTTTGGTAGGAGAAAAAAGTCACCTGCCCCGGGACGATTGTGACCTTTAGCTTGTGGGCAACCGCATAGGTTACGACAGTAACAATGTAATCGCCGGCGGGCAGGTCGCTGATAACCATGTTTTCGTGGTAATAAGCGTCGGGGATGGCCGCGCCCGGGCCGTACGTATTGACGACCCACTGGTGCTTCCCATCCGCCGAGTCGATGACGACGGGCTGGCTGTTGCTTATTTTAGCGTTATCTCCCATGATGCGCCCGGCCAGGACGCCCCAGCCTTGAGCGGGAGCCAGCCAAAGTTCAGGGTTGCGCGTGGAGTAGTAACTGTTTTCACCCAGGCGCACTTCGAAATGCAGGTGCGGCCCGGTGACATGGCCGGTAGCGCCGACCTTGCCAAGCGGCGTCCCGGTATCAACCCACTGCCCAATAGCCACATCCACAGCGCTCATGTGGGCGTAGACGGTATAAAGCTGTTTACCCTGGTAGCCAAAATTGTGGCGAATGGCAACTGCCATCCCGTAAGGATCCTGTAGATTGCCGGGTGAACTGCTGAACAATCCCCAGCCGGCCCATATGACGGCACCCGGCCCGGCTGCCAGGACGGGCGTCCCGTATTTTGCGTCAATATCCACGCCGGTGTGAGTTACGTTTTGGTCAAAGATGCCGCCGTAGCGGTAGTCCGCGGCCGGCCAGTTGATTTCATTCGCGGCAATCGGACGGGCGAAGTAAAAATGGTCGAACGGGCCGAGCGCCAGCGGGACGGGGTATTGCGGCGGACGCCAGGCCGAGACTGATTCGACGCCGGGGGTCGGCAGGTCGAAACGCAGGGTTTCGGGCTTTTTGGCAGAAGGGGTAACGTAGACGCAATCGAGGTTGGGACAGAGCGGCGTCGGGACGCTTTCGCCGGTCGGCGCGGGCGAAGGCGGCAGCACGCCCGCCACCACCGAGGTTGCGGTCGCTGCGGGGGTCGGGGCAAGCCCACAGCCGGTTAACACCCAGAACGTCGCCAGGACAAGGGAAACGATTCTTCTCATGGCGCAGGCGTAAAAGTGGGATGGGGCGTGAGGGTAGGCGTCAGCGTCGGCGTGAGCGATTTATAGGCGTAAGGGATGGGGGTTTTCGTGCGGGTGGGCGAGGGCGGGACAACGACGGTGGGGGTGACGAAAATATCCGCCGGATAGAGTTGCAGCATGGCGGTACGCCAGTCCAGCCCATCGGTGAGGACAAACTCGTTGAACTGCGCCCCGGCAAAATAGGCGTGCCAGTTGTCTTGCGCCGCGATGCGCTGCCAGCCGTATTCGTTCGCCAGGTCGGTGAAATCGACCCAGTAACCGGTCGGGATGGATTCCATCGCCGCCCCGCCCTGGTCGTAGGATTGCGGGTCGAGGTTGTAGCGCGCATTTAAATCCCATGGGGCGCTGGACAAGGGTGCGCCCTGGGAGCCGTCCTGGGCCAGCGGGCGCAGGTAGACGCGCCAGTAAGTCTGGCCGGCGATATCTTCGCGCGCGACCAGCATCCAGCCGACGTTGAGGGTCAGCGAATTCAGGGCGAAGGCCCGCCCGGTGTAGAGCCAGTCCTGGCTTTTGCCGGGGTCGAGGCTGGACGTGAGCGGCTCATAGGCGTCAGACAGGCTGGCCAGGGCATCCCAGCCGGTTTCGGCGATGACGCGCTGGCGCAGGGCGGTGAAGGCTTCGTCGACGGCGTCATGCAGGAAGGGATGCGGCGCCTGCACATTTTTAAGCGGGACGACCGAGACGCGCTTGTTGGGAACGTCGGTCTGAGGCTGGAGAAGGGGCTGCCAGAGCGGGGTGGGCGTCAACAGGTCGGCTCTCTGGAAGATGCGCGGCAGCGCGCCGACGCGCATGGTGCGCCAGTCGATGCCGTGCAGCGCAGGAATGGGCAGGATGGGCAGGGTAACGTCGCCGTCGAGGCTGTAGGCTGCCAGGTAATCCTGGTTGGGTTCCTGGAAGCGGGCGACGATCTGTTTGCCGGTGTCGCCCCAGACCGGCCAATTGCCGGAGCCGACGCGCCGGGCCGGGACGTCGGGGGTTTTGGAATCCCACACGTAGATGCCATCCGGCTGGTTGGGGCGGGCGGAGGCCCAGGCCAGTTTTGTCCCGTCGGGCGACCAGGCCGGGCGCGTTTCCACGCCGCCCGGCGACTGGCTAACATCGACGAAACGCTGCGGGTCGGGCAGGTCGAGGCTGGCGACCCAGATTTCGTTCTCGCCCGAACGGTTCGAGACGAAGGCGATCTTGCGGCCTTCGGGCGACCAGACCGGGTCGGTATCGGCGGCAGGATTGTTGCTCAAGACAATAGGCTGGCCGGCGTTGACGGTGGAAAGGATGCCGACTTCCAGGTTGTCTTTGACGTAGGTCTCGTAGACCACCCACTGGCCGTCCGGCGACCAGGAGGGGTTGCCGTCGTAGGCGGGCGTATCGGTCAGGCGCGCGGCCTGGCCGGAGGTCAGGTCGAGCAGGTACAGGTCCCAGTAATCGTTGCGGTTGGAGGCAAAGACGATTTTCGTCCCGTCGGGGCTGAGGCGGGGCGAGACGTCGTCCCACAGGCCGTTGGTGAGGCGCGTCATCGGCAGTTTCCCCGGCGAATAGGCGAAGAGATGGGCGTAGCCGTTATCGCTGAGGGACAGGATGAAGGTCGGGATGGCGTCCGCCGGTAAGGGCGTCAGGGTCTGGGTCGGTTCGAGGGTGGCAGTGGCAGAGGGGGATGGAGTCGGGGAAGGGGTCGGCGTAGCGGTGGGAGGGTTTAGCACGCCGCAGGCAGAGAGCAGGATGGCAAGGAGCAGGACAAAGGACAGGTTTGGGAGTGCGCGTTTCATCGGGGTCTATTTTACTCTACTGAAGTAAAGATGAAAGATGAAAGATGAAGGATGAAAGATGAAGGGTTTCCTTTGAACTTTCATCTTTCCGCAGCTTGCCTCCGATAGAGAGTCATCTTTCATCCTTTAAAAGCTCCATTGGGTCAAATAAATGGAAGGCGGCGGTCATGCGCCAGGTTTCGTAGTTGCGCAGTTCTTCGGGGGTGGCGTCGGCGCGGTAGTAGGCCATCGAGGCAAAGGTCTGCCCCGGCAGGCCCCAGCGCGTCTCGAAATGCAGGTGCGGGCCGCCGGTGAAACCGGTCAGCCCGGTCTCGGCCAGTGGCTGCCCGCAGGCGACGGGCTGCCCGATGGTCAGCGCCTGTAGATTTTGCAGGTGGGCGTAGAGCGTGTAGAGCGAATCGCCGGTCGGGATGGTTTGGCTGATAATCAGCGCAGGCGGGATGCGTTCGAAGGGCGTCTCGACGATCAGCATGTTGCCGTAGGGCGGGCGGTCGTGGACGACGGCGGCAATTTTCCCGTCCAGCGCGGCCAGGACGGGTGTGCCGGTGAAGAGCTTGCCATCGATTTTATAGTAACCGATATCCACGCCGTGATGGCCGTCGTCTTTGCGCACCCAATCGGGGTGTTCGGCGTTGTGGACGAGGCTGGGTTGAATGAAGGGCTGGGTGATGTAGGTGGGGATTTGGTCAAGGGTGAGAACGGCCAGCGGGGAACAGATTTCAGTGTTCAGTGATCGGTGTTCAGTGTTCAGTGTGGGGGTCAAAGTAAGTGTTGGTATGCCAGGAACCAGCGTTGGGGGCAGTGTCGGGGATGGCGTCGGAGCGAGTGCCCAGGGAAGTGTCGGAGTGAGTGTTTGAGTGTTGGAAACTGGCACCCCTTGTGGGGCTGACATCGAGGGCGTACAGGATGCGGCAAAAACGACGACGAGTCCAATAAAAACGGAATACGCACTACGCAACAGCGTAATATGTAAAACGTAATGCGTAAACGGCAACTGCCTAGATTTCAAATTCAATGCTGCGGGTGTCTGAATCAGGTTGGTCGGGATAATACAGCCGCGCCGAGAGGCTGAATTGGCCGCTCTGCTGCGGGCCGCGCACGTGCATGGTGAAGACGTTTTTGCGGCTCATGGGTTCGATGACGCTGGCCGAGGCGATTTCTTTGCCCCCGGCATCGTGCAGCGTCACTTCCAGGTAGGGACGCTGCTGGAAGGCAGTCACGTCGAAGTAGACGCGCAGGCGATTGAGGCCGCCGTCCCGCACGGGTTCGGCCTTGAGTTCGAGGATGCGCATCTCCGCAGGCGGCAGGGGGATGACGCCCTGGTTATCGGGGTTCAGTTCGGGGAAGAAGAAGTAGTCGGGTTCGTCGGTCATGGAAGCATTATACCCATTGTGTCGGGCGGCTGGCATTATGGCTTGGTAAGACTGCACTTAACCGTGAAGACCTTTTTGAAGGCGCGACATCGTCCAGATGCCTTTGCGGGAAAAGCATGATTTGGACACGGATTACACGGAGTTACACGGATTTTTGCAGGGCTTTCTCCGTGTTTTTCCGCGTATTCCGTGTCCAGATTGCCTGCCATGCTTAAGTGTGGTGATATCTATGGCGCCAATCTCCACAAAAATACCGGCTGATCCCTCCAGGCATAATCCGAATAGGTGACGCGAGAGCTTTTCGGCAGGTAGGCAAACTGCAATAGCGACAATTCTGCCACTGCGGGAACGTCAAAACGCAACCAGGCAACCAACGACTGCCCCGGGTAGACAACGCCATCCAGGACAGTGTAGTCGGCATACCCCTGGCGATGGCCGTAGGTCGGTTTGAATTCGCCGCCGCCATACAGCGCGCTGAAATGCTGCGCGGCCGGCAGGTCATGCGCCTGCGCGCCGCTGTTCTTGAGCGCCACCTGGACCCAGAGAAACTTCGTGTCCGCCGGAGGCTCCCGGCGGCTGCCGTATTCCGTCAGGTAGTCGGTCGAGAGTTCGGCGTGATCGATGGTCACCTGCAGGCCCTCATAGGAGATGGCCTGGCCCGGCGAGGCGGGCGTGGGCGGCAGGCTGGTGACGTAATTTTCGTCGAATGCCGTAGGCGCGGCGGTGGCAGGCAGCGGCGCGTTATTTCTCGTCCAAAAAAGGATGCAAGCCGCAAATACCAGCAGCGCGGCGAGACAAACCAGGATCGATATGAGTTTAGGTTTCATGTGAGTCTCAGGATATGACAAGTCGCTTTTGAGAAGATTGGTCATGGGTTGATTATCCACGAGAGCGGCGGCTTGGCAAGGGGCAGTTTTTGAAGGATGAAAGGTGAAGGATGAAGGATGAAAGGTGGACGATGGGAGGATGGATGAAGGATGCAGGGAAGACGGATACGGACAGGATATAGCTACCATACAGCTACCATACAGCTAGGATACAGCTACCTTATAGATATGATGAGGGATGCTTGGAGGATGCTTGGAGGAAGTATGGATCACAAGGAAAGTGGCATTGATTGTGACGAGTATAGC
>JBARBA010000717.1:0-10705 GCA_049792555.1 Anaerolineales bacterium | reverse complement strand
CTGCAAAAACTGTTTGTGGGATATGACTTTTCCCTGGGCCGCAACCGCGCCGGGAATTTTGCCCGTTTAAGCGAGATTGGCCGGGACTTGGGCTACGACGTTCTCCTCGTAGCCGCGCTCCAGCTCGATGGGCAGATCGTCTCTTCAAGCCTCATCCGCCAGCAGATCGGCGACGGGGACGTGGCCGGGGCCGCCGTCAAACTGGGACGCCCCTACAGCGTCGGCGGCCCGGTCGTCCGCGGCGACGGGCGCGGGCGCACGCTCGGCATCCCCACCGCGAATATCGTCGTCCCGCTCGAAAAAGCCATCCCGGCCAATGGCGTGTACGCCTGTTGGGCTTTGGTCGGCGGCGAAAAGCATAAAGCTGTCGTCAACGTGGGCGTGCGGCCCACCTTCACCAGCGGCGAGGTTGCGCCGCACGTCGAAGCCCATCTGCCCGATTACGCCGCAGATCTCTATGACCAAACCATTACACTGGAATTCGTCGAACGCCTGCGCGGTGAACAAAAATTTCTATCGGTTGACGCGCTGGTGGCCCAGATCAAAGCTGATATTGGCAAGGCAAACGAGATTTTGTCGTAACCAAAATGAACCCCACCAAAACCCTCCCTGAACCCTATACCCTGGCCTGGGCCGTCGACATGAAAAAAGACCGCCGTCTGCACTGGACTTTGCAGTTGGCCGGCATGGTCTGGTTCTTCCTTGCCGGTTTTATCCTGCTCAAAATCGTGGTTGCTTTGCGGCCCGATTTTGTATTGGAAGGCCAGTTTGACCTGTGGGAGGTCTTGGCATTTGCGCTTGCAGCATTGCTGATTATTTTTGTCACCGCCGCTTTGCACGAACTGGTACACGGCTTCTTCTTCTGGTTTTTCACGAAAGAAAGACCGAAATTTGGCATCGGGCCAGGTTACGCTTACGCCGCCGCGCCAGACTGGTACTTTCCAAAAGGCGAATACTTGGTGGTGGGGCTTGCGCCGCTGGTGGTTTTGACGGTTGTGGGGCTGGTCGCCATCGCGCTGGTGCCACTGGCGTGGGTGGGAGCCATTTTCCTGGCGATTGTTTTCAACGCCGGGGGCGCAGTGGGCGATTTGTATATCGGCATCCGTATCGGGGGCGAAGCGCGCAACGTTTGGGTCAAAGATACCGGTGACGGGTTCGAGGTATACAGGGCATACACCGGAAACGACAGGCGATAGACCGCGATCTATCGTCTAAAAGTCATACATTATCAGTGACCTACGTCACTTGCAGCGTGTCGGCAAGGGAAATATAATTAGGATAAATAGGCGAATATTACCTTTTATAGCATGATATAGAGGCCCTCTTATGCAAATTACCCGTCAAGCCGATTACGCAGTTCGAGCAGTATTGTACGTCGCAAAGCTGGGAGGCAATCAACGCGCAGCCACCCGGCAGATTGCGGAGGAACAAAACATCCCGCCGTCTTTCCTGGCAAAGATCATTTCGCAGCTTTCGATTGCAGGCTTGCTGCAGACCTCGCGCGGCGCGCGAGGCGGTGTAATGCTCGCCAAAAAGCCCGAAGAAATCACGCTACTGGAAGTGGTGGAAGCCATTGACGGGCCGATTATGCTGAATGAGTGTGTGCATGGCGAAAAAGGTTGTAATTTTGGAGGAAATTGTCGGCTGCGCCCGGTTTGGTGCGATGTGCAGGATGATGTGGTGAAGCGATTGAAAAGCACAAATTTTTCCCAGTTATTGCCGTAAGACAGTTATTTTCCCTGGGAGCACTACCGTTTTAGAGTGACTTCGGAGGCCGCAAGGTCTCCGAAGTCTTTTAATGCCAAGTATAATAACCATACCATGAACACAGGCCAAAAATTCTTCACGCGAAACCATAACATAACACTTGCAATCATCCTGTTGATTGCGCTGGCAGTGCGCTTGCTCGGTGTGGTAACACGTTTTACTTATTGCGATGAGGCTTTCGCAGTCTTGTTTGCCGAAAAGGGGCCGGCAGCCATGCTACAAGGCACACTCACCGTCGATGCGAACGGCGCGGCGGCGGACATTCATCCATTGGCGTATTACACTATGCTGTGGGGCTGGATGAAGGTCTTCGGCGAAAGCTTGGTTAGCGTCCGTCTGCTTTCGATCCTGTTCGGTTGGGGAATCGTTGTAATGGCTTATTTTTTGCTGCGGGCCATGTTCGCAAATCGACGCCTGGCGCTGCTCGGCACACTGGGTGTGGCGCTTTCGCCGTTCCAGGTGCATTACAGCCAGGAGGTCCGCATGTACGCTTTGCTGACCTTTGCATTGAGCGCCGCAACCTACGCTTTCTGGAAGGGGCTGCAATCCAGCCAACGGCGTTGGTGGGCGTTGTTTGCCGTTTGTGCGGCGCTGGCAACATATACTCAGAACCTGGCCGTGTTTTATCTCGTCCCGCTGGCGCTTACGCCCGTTTTGCTGCGCCGCTGGGATAAAGTCAAAATGACCTTCCTGGCCGGGACCGGCGCGCTCTTGCTGTATTTGCCCTGGCTGCTGCAACTCCCGGCGCAGTTTGCCAAAATCCAGAACGGTTACTGGGTGGAGCGGCCAACCCTGTCCACCGTCTTAAACACCTTATTGAGCTTTGTCACAAACCTGCCAGTCAACCCGCCCTGGATTCCGCTGGCGCTGACGGTAGCGCTCCTGGTGCCCACCCTGGCCGCTTATCAGACTTTCCTGGCAATAAAGGCCAGGCAGCCCGACATACGGCGTGGGTTGTGGCTGGCCTATATGGCTTTTGCTCCAGGGCTACTGATGTTTATTTTCTCGCAGTGGAAGCCGGTGTACATTGAGCGCGCCTTGTTGTGTTCGGCGGTCATGTTCTGGCTATGGATGGCCTGGGCGTTGACCACAACCAGGCTGCCGGCTCTCCCACGCATGATCAGCTTTGCGTTACTCGCGGCCGGGATCATAGTAGGGCTGGTCATGCAAGTTACCTATACGGGCTTCCCATACGGCCCGTATCAGGCCCTGGATGCCTCACTACACGCCCGCGTCCAGAGCGGAGACATCATCCTGCATTCGAACAAATTAACGGTGTTTCCCGCCATCTATTTCGACCGTTCGCTGAAACAAGAATTCATCACCGACCCGCCGGGGCCTGGCGATACGCTGGCTCCTGCCACACAAAAGGTGCTCGGCGTGCAGGCTTCTCCCTCGCTCGATGTTGCCATAGGCAACGCGCGAAAAGTTTGGTTCGTCATTTTTCAAGAATCCATCGATGAAGCCAAAAGCGCCGGGCTGGCTACCCACCCGGACATTGCCTGGCTCGACGCGCACTTCCAACGCGAAAGCGTTGAAACCTGGGGATCGGTCTTGTTATACATCTACAAGCGCTAAAGAACATCGTTTCGTCCCGCTCGGTTCCCCGCTTGGAATGATGGGGGATGTTTCGCAAACGCCGGAACCCCACTTTGTGGGACGATCTGCAAAATTGACCCGTCCGTGAAAGCAGCCTTATGAAACCGAATTTTCGCAAGGTGGTATTTATCAGTTTGTTGTCGGCAGTCCTTTTAGCGGGGATGACCTGGGCAAACTATCGCTTTGTGCTTGCCAGCCCCGGAGGCGTGGATTTCCTGGTACATTGGGTGGGAGCGCGGGCGCTGTTGAACGGCGAAACTCCCTATGGGGATAAGACGGCCTTGGAAATCCAGCAGGTGATCTATGGGCGTCCGGCCCGGCCCGGCGAAAATGAAGATCGGGTGGTGTACCCGATCTATTTCGCGCTGATTGTTGGCCCTTTTGCGCTTACTTCCGATTTCAATTTGGCGCGCGCGCTCTGTATGACCTCGCTGGAGATAGCAATCCTGGGGGCATTTTGGCTCTCCTTCAAAGTAATCGACTGGCGGCCTCGTCCGCTGCTTTTTAGCATCTTGATGGTCTTCTCGCTGGTATGGTATCACGGCGCACGCGCCATCATCAACGGCAACTCTGTCGCCACGATTGCACTGTTTTTCGTTGGCATCGCCTGGGCCTTGCGCAGCCAACACGACCGCCTGGCCGGCATCCTGCTGGCGTTGGTAACCATCAAGCCGCAACTCGCGCCTGTGCCGGGCCTGCTACTGCTGTTGTGGACGATTTCGAACAGGCGCTGGAAGTTCGCCCTCTGGTTCCTGGGCAGTTTGGCAGCGCTGACCCTGGCCGGCATGGCGCTCGTTCCAAGCTGGCCTTTGCAAAACGTGATTGCGATCATGCGCTACTCCAGCTATAACCCCCCAACAACCGTTGGGGGTGTTTTCGAGAGTTGGTTTCCGGGCATTGGAAAGCAAATGGGCTGGGGCGTTTCAGCCGTTATCGTCGGCGTGTTGTTTTGGGAATGGAAAAACGTCCTTCATACAGGCTTTGAGCGCTTTGTGTGGGTCTTTTCGTTGACCCTGGTTGCCAGTCAATGGATCGGGATCACGACCGACCCGGGCAACTTTATCATCCTGACCCTGCCGCTTGTGCTGGTCTTTAAAGCCATCAACCGGCAGCCGAATGGGAAAATGTGGCTGGGTATCACGCTGACCGTTTTATTGGTCGGGCTTTGGGCCATGTTCCTTCTTACGCTTCCGCCGGGAAGCCAACAGCAAAGCCCGGTGATGTTTTTCCCGCTGCCGCTCTTCCTGCTGGTTGCTCTTTATGCTTGCCGTTCAAACTATGTGGGGGAAAATACGAAAGCGCTTTCAATATGAATAAATACGTTAAAGAATACCGTTGGCCGCTGGTTGTTTCGCTGCTCATCCTGACACTTAGCACGATACCGATTATTGCCGGATATGCCGCGCAGACATCCGACCAGCGTTTCATCGGTATTTTCTATGATCGGCAAGATTATGCCGTTCATCGTGCAATGATGCTCTATGGTGAGCAGGGTAACTGGGATTATCAATTTCGCTTCACGACTGAAGCGCATACAGGTGCGTATCTGCGCATTTTTTATGTTGTACTTGGCCATCTCACTGGATGGACGGGTCTTCCATTTGACATTATTTTTCAAGCGGCGCGTCTTGCCTTTGGTTTGCTGGCCTGCCTTGCAATTTATCGGCTGATGACACGCGTTTTTCCGGTTGTTAATCAGCGCCGCCTGGCCTTCGTGCTCGCCATTTTGGGCGCGGGATTGGGCTGGTTTCAGGCTCCCTTGGGGTTGGTACCCGACCCGAAAATTTCGCCGATTGATCTATGGCTGATCGATGCCTATATTTTCTTTAGCATCGCATTGTTTCCTCATTTTGCGGCGGTAATTGCTTCCCTCGCGCTGGCCCTGACTGCGTTTTGGGATCACTTACAACGCCCGGGCTGGCGCAATATTATTGTAATTGCCATGTGTGCATTGTTTGTGCAAATTGTCAACCCGATTGCTTTTGTGCTGGCAGATTGTGCCATGATGGGCGCGTTTGTGTTCTCCTGTTGGCAAAAGCGCAGGTTTAACTGGACATCTGCGCTCACGCTGGGCCTGTTGGCTGTGATTCAAGTCCCGCTGCTTGTTTATAGTTGGAACTTGCTAACCTATGACCCGGCTTGGGCAGAGTACAATCTTCAAAATGCTACACTCTCCCCGCCGCCAATTTACTATCTATTGGGATTTGGCCTGTTTTGGCCGTTTGTGGCTATCGGGACGATAAAGGCCTTTCGAAAGCCGGATGCAGGCTTTGGGTTAGCCTTGTCCTGGAGCATTGCAGCCTTGGCCTTGGCGTACCTGCCTATTGCCATCCAGCGCCGTTTTCTACTTGGTGTGACTATTCCGTTAGCGGTACTGGCAACCCCTGCAATCCTGGAGTTTTCCGACTGGTTGCACCGGCATTTATCCTTTAGCAAGCTCACCGGCGCAATCGTGATTGCGGCGCTGACAATCATCAGCCCTCTCGTGATGGTTAGCGCTTACAGCGTGGATATGTTTCATAGGCCAGCCAGCCTGTTCGAACCGGCAGCGCTCGTCCAGGCAACGGATTGGTTGAACGAAAATGGCGCACCCGACCAGGTTGTGCTGGCTGCCGAACCGACCGCGCAACTGATCGCAATACGTACGCACTTGAAGTTGTATTTTGGCCACGTAATGGAGACGCTGCATTATGCTGAAAAAGCGCAAGCCGTAGAGCGTTTCTATCGCGGCGAACAGCCTGCAGCCTGGTTGCAGGCCCAGGGAATCACCTGGGTGATCTTTGGCCCGCACGAAAAGCCATGGGGGCAATTCCCGCCTGGTTTGCCCAACTTGAAGGTTGCCTATCAGAATGACGATGTGACGATCTATAAAGTTGTTTCGCCGTAACCCTTGAACTTACACCTGTGCATCAATCTTCAATATCATCTCAATATTTCGAGGAAATTGCTGCCGTAGGTGGCTTCGATAGGTTGTTGAGCTTGTCGAAACACGGCGGCGGGACAGCACCGCCGCCTACTCAACCACCGATGGTTGAAATGATACAATCTTCATGCCTACCTTTGTCTGAATGTCCTGCGCCACGAAAAGATTAGCAACTGCTTGATGAAGAGAAAATATTCCTGGCTGTTCAGTTTGCTGGCGCTAAATTCGCGCGCCCGAAACCGGAATGGGATTTCTTTCACTTTGGAGTATTTGCCTTTCACCAGAATTTCAAGCAGAATCTTGTAGCCGGGCGAGGTCAGTGAGACGCCATCGAGCACGCTGCGGCGCAAGAAGAAATAACCCGCAAGCGGGTCGGATACTTTGGTTAACCGCCGCGCAAGCCATACGCCCATCTGCGACGTTAATTTTCGGACGATCTGCCAATCATCCACCGTACTCTCAGCATTAAATCGACTTCCGATTACAATGTCATTCTCTTTTAAGGACGCGATCATCTCTGGAATAATGATCGGGTCATGGCTTAAGTCCCCATCCATGACGCCCAGGTAGTCTCTCTTTGAGAGCGCAAAGCCTTCCATCACCGCGCTGCCCAAGCCCATTTTTCCCTTGCGATGGATGACTTTGATTGGGAAGGATTGGGTCAATTGCTCGGCCACTTCACCAGTTCCATCTGGTGAGTTGTCATCCACAATGATGAGTTCCAGGTCGATATCAGGATATTTGGCGACAATCCCAAACAATTCTTCAGCCAGCTTCGGGAGATTCTGACGTTCGTTGTAAGTGGGCGTTACGATAGAAACCTGCATCATAAGAATTCTCCTCAGGAAGTTCAATAATGTTTCAGAATACTACACCCGCCATTCATGGATATATTCCATGTGAGCCTGTTTGCCCCAATATTTTGTCGCGACAATAACATTATACGTCTGATGTGGATTTTCGAATCGGTTCTCTTTTGAGAATCTCCATGAAATCAACTGTCGATCCAACAGAAACCCGGGAGCCATACCGCCTATGTCCACACAAGTTAAAGAATATCGCTGGGTGTTGATCGTATCCATTCTTATCGTCCTGCTTGGCTCCCTGCCATTGATCGTGGGGTATGCGCTACAGACGCCCGATCAGCGCTTTGTGGGGACGATGTATGACCGGCAGGATTACGCTGTCCATTTCGCGGCGATGCAGCATGGCGCGCAGGGCAATTGGGATTACCAGATCCGCTTTAGCACTGAGCCGCTTACGCCCACTTACTTGAAGACTTTTTACGTTGCGCTCGGCCACCTTAACGGCTGGATGGGCATTCCTTTTGACGTTATTTTCCAGGCGGCGCGCATCTTGCTGGGGCTGCTGGCCTGCATTTCAATTTACCGCTTGCTGACGCGCATCTTTCCAGCAGTCAATCAACGCCGGTTGGCCTTTGTGCTTGCGATTTTGGGGGCGGGCCTGGGCTGGGTCCAAGTCCCGTTGGGACTGCTGCCCGACCCGAAAATCTGGCCGATTGATATTTGGCTGATCGACGCCTATGTGTTTTTCAGCATTGCGTTGTTCCCCCATTTTTCGGCGTTGATTATCGCGATGACGCTTGCCCTGACCGCTTTTCTGGACCATTTGCAGCGTCCAGACTGGCGCAACGTCGTCGTCATGGCCCTGTGCGCGTTGTTCGCGCAGATTCTCAATCCGGTTGTTTTCGCCCTGGCAGATTTCAGCATGGCAGGCGCATTTGTGTTCGCTTGTTGGCAAAAACGCAGGTTCGACTGGGCGTCCGCGCTGACGCTGGTTTTTCTGGCGATCATTCAAATTCCGCTGCTCCTTTATAGCTGGAACTTGCTGACCCGCGACCCGTCCTGGGCGGTTTTTAGCAGCCAAAATTTCACACCCTCCCCGCCGCCGGTCTATGTCCTGTTCGGGTTCGGTCTGTTCTGGCCGTTTGCAATCGTCGGGGCGATCAGGGCCGCTCGAAAGCCGGAGGCAGGCTCCGGGTTGGCTTTTTCGTGGGTGGCTGTCGCCCTCATCCTGGCCTATCTGCCTGTCGAATTCCAACGGCGCTTCTTGTTGGGGATCACGGTCCCGTTGACGATCCTGGCAACGCCGGTCATCCTGGATTTCTCGGCGTGGCTGCACCGGCGCGCGCGCGTCAGCAAGGCTGCCGGGGCAATCATGGTGGGCGCGTTGATTTCGCTCGGCTCGCTCTTCCTTGTCTTGATTAACAGCGCCAACGTCGCCAGCCGGCCGCCCAACCTGTTCGAACCGGCGGCGCTCGTCCAGGCCCTGGATTGGCTGGGGCAGAATGGCGCCGCCGATGATGCAGTGCTGGCGTCCGAGCCGACGGCGCAGATGGTGGCGATCCGCACGCCCCTGCGGTTGTATTTCGGCCACGAGATGGAAACGCTGCATTTCGCCGACAAGGCGCGCGAAGTGGAGGCTTTTTATCGCGGCCAGCAGCCCGAAAGCTGGCTGGCGAGCCTGCCCGTGACCTGGGTGGTGTTCGGCCCGCACGAGCGCGAATGGTCGTCGACGCCGCCGCGCTCGCCGCGCTTGAAGCTTGCCTATCAGAATGAGCAGGTGAGCATTTATCGGATGGTTCATCCATAACTTAACAGAATTGCAGGCAGTAACCAAGCATTGGGCAAAAGTATATACTTAAGTCATAGCTTCAAGCGATATCGGATCGCAACGCTGTGAAAGGCAGAAAGGGATAACGCTATGTGTCAAACTTGTGGCCAACATTTTGGTGAACGACTGTGGTATCTGGAGCCGGAGAAACATCGCATCCGCTCCGAGGGGCTTCTGCGCAAGATTGTTGAAGACAACATGATCTCTTTTGCGACAATGGGCTATAAACTTATTCAAAAAAAGCAACCCTATGGCAACGATCCCCTTACAGGGGTCAGTCAGCAGTTATTAAACTGGCTCATCAAGACGATTCACGGAACACAGGCATTACCCAACCTGGATTCCGCCTTTCAGGCCATTGACCTGGCCCAGGAAGTGGCGCTGGTTCCCTGCTTGTGCAAGCACGCCTTAAACCCTGAATTGCCACCTGCCTGGCACTGCATCGGTATGAACATGACTGCCAAGATATGTTACCAGAAGCCATCTGCCTACCCGGTGCGTGTGATCAGCAAACAGGAAGCCAAGGATATTACGGCGGCCAGACGAGCCGAGGGCGCAATGCAAACGGTGGGGTGGCAATGGGACGCCAATGTCACCTGGCTTTGTAATTGCGACCAACACTGTTGGAGCCATCGCATGGTCGAACTCGATTGGGGTTTGTTACCGAGTTATGTGGCGTCGCGTCTGGTCCAACCGGATGCTTGCGATGGCTGCCAGGAATGTGAAAGGTGGTGCCTGCGCAAAGGCGCGCTGACCTTCGGGAAAGACGGCCAACCAGTTATTGACGAGGCCTTTTGCCGCGGATGCGGCCTGTGTATCGAGCATTGCCCGCAGGAAGCTTTGGGCTTTGTTCCGCGCGAGATCTTTTACGATGTGCTGACCAAGACCGTCCGCGAGTTGGGGAAAGAGACCACGCAATTGTAAGGCAGCGGGACTTCGCCCACTTGAAAGCCCATCGCCAAAAATAATTCGCCCCCGGCTTCTGCAAGGACCGGGGGCGTTGCATTGGATATTTCGGCCACGAACCGCCTTTTGCATGTACAATAGCGCAAACGGATACCCATCCGTTCATTGTTTGCCTTGCAGGAGAAACCCATGGACAATCGAGATATTATTCGCTCACAGTATCGGGCGGCGCTTGAGATGCTCAAACAGGCCATCTCCAGGTGCCCGCAGTCGCTTTGGGATGACCCAAACGACAAGAATAAATTTTGGCATGTGGCTTATCACGCGCTGTTTTTTACACATCTCTACCAGCAAAGGTCGGAGAAGGAGTTCCAGGCGTGGAGCCGGCACCGGGAAGATTACCAGTTCCTGGGGCCGCTGCCCTGGCCCCCGCACCGCCTGCCCAAGATCGGGGAGGCTTTCAGCCAGGAAGACGTGCTCGATTACCTGGCGTTTTGTCAGCAGCAGGTGGATGAACGCACGCAACAACTCGACCCGCAGGACGAATCAGGCTTCGCGTGGCTGCCTTTCTGCAAGTTGGAGCTTCAGTTTTACAACATTCGCCACCTGCAACAGCACACGGGCGAGTTGATGGAGCGGCTGGGGACGCGCGCGGGGGTCGACGTGGACTGGATTGGCATGAAGCGCGATTGAATCGCCAGGATCGCCAGGGATTACACCCAATACTGTTTAGTTAAGCGAATGACCATGATAGCCTTTTTTGTGAAACAGTCCGACGGACTTCGTAGGATAGCCCGGACGTTCCACGTCCGGGCGGCGCAACGGGTGGAACATGCCCGTTTAATGGACGAATTCTACGGGGCGGCGTCTCCAACG
>JBARBA010000716.1:0-6430 GCA_049792555.1 Anaerolineales bacterium | reverse complement strand
TGTTGATGAACAACTGGTCGCCTTTGCCGCGGTCGACCACTTTGGTGTCGCCAGTGACGATCTGGACGCCCGCTTCTTCGGCAGTTTTCTGCATGGACTGGACGATCTGCCACAAGGTCGCCATCGGCAGGCCTTCTTCGATGATGAAACCCGCGCTCAGGTACATGGGGCGCGCGCCGCACATCGCCAGGTCGTTGACCGTGCCGGTCACGGCCAGCTTGCCAATGTCGCCGCCGGGGAAGAAGAGCGGCTTGACCACGTACGAGTCGGTGGTGAAGGCCAGCTTGCCCGGCTGCAAAGGCAGGATCGCGCCGTCGTGGCGCGCTTCGAGCAGCGAGTTTTTGAAGGTTGGCACGAACATGCGCTCGATCAGTTGGTGCGTCAACCTGCCGCCGCCTCCGTGCGCCATCAATACGGCGGGGTAATCGGAGATCGGCAGCGGGCAGGACAGTTCGAATTCGGATAGATCAGGTGGGGTCATGGTTTGGCTCATTTCATGGCTGTGGGTGGTTCTTGTTCGTTCGGGGGCTTCTCTACCGTGTAGTTGGAAAAAGAGAACGCGGATCAGTTCAGATGATGCGGATCAGCACGGATTTTTTAAGCTTTACCCGCGAAAATCCGCAGAATCCGCGTCCATCCGCGTTCTTTTTTAGGTTCGGGGATCATAAGCCCCCGAAAGAGCAAACGGGGTCATACTTTGCTCGTTTCGGTATTTTCTACTGGTCGGTAACGATAATAAGCGGCGCAAGCGCCTTCGGTGGAAACCATCGTCGCGCCGAGCGGGTGTTCGGGGGTGCAGCGTGTGCCGAAGGCGGGGCATTCCTGCGGCTTTTTCTCGCCCTGCAAGACCAGTCCGCTGATGCACTCGCCGCTTTCCTCGGCGTGATAGTCCGCCACGCCGAAACGGCGCTCGGCGTCGAACTCGGCGTACGCCGCACCCAGGCCGAGTCCGCTCTGGGGGATTTCCCCGATCCCGCGCCATTTGCGGTCCACGACGGTGAAGACCTCGCGCATGATTTGCAGCGCCGCCGGGTTGCCTTCGCGCCGCACCGCGCGCGCGTACTGGTTCTCGACTTCCACACGGCCTTCTTCAAGCTGCTTGACCGTCATGTAAATGCCCTGCAAAATATCGAGCGGCTCGAAGCCGGTGACGACGAAAGGCACCTTGTACTTTTGGGCCAGCGGCTCATATTCAGTATACCCCACCACCGCACAGACGTGTCCCGCCGCCAGGAAGCCCTGCACGCGGTTCCGGGGCGAGGAAAGGATGGCTTCAATTGCAGGCGGCACCAACACGTGTGAGACCAGCAGCGAAAAATTATGGATGCCCAGCTTTTTGGCCTGGTAAACGGCCATGGCGTTGGCGGGAGCCGTCGTCTCGAAGCCGACCGCAAAAAAGACCACCTGGCTCTCAGGGTTGGCCTGCGCCATTTTGAGCGCGTCGAGGGGTGAGTAGACCATGCGCACGTCCGCCCCCGCCGCCTTGCTGCTCAACAAATCGTGTTGGCTGCCGGGGACGCGCAGCATGTCTCCAAACGAGGTAAAGATCACTCCCGGCTGGGCGGCGATCTCGGTGGCTTTATCGATCAATTCGACAGGCGTCACACACACGGGGCAGCCCGGCCCGTGCAGCAGCGTAACTTCCGGCGGCAGCAACTCGTCCACGCCGTATTTGACAATGGCGTGCGTTTGCCCACCGCAGATTTCCATCAACGTCCAGGGGCGTGTGATCATCCGCCGAAGGCCATCCGCAAAGCCCCGCGCGGCGTCGGCGTCGCGGTATTCATCGACATATTTCATGGCGAAAGTGTCTCCCGGAAAAGTAGAGCATTTACCATTACTACTCAGCCTGTCACACCTGCCCACACCGCAGGTGCGGGTTGCGAGGAGCCGTTTCCCAGGCGACGAAGCAATCTCGTATATTCATTCAAACAATTGTTTGCAGGTTAGGCGAGATTGCTTCGGGCTGACGCCCTCGCAATGACAGATTTATTGAGGGGCTGAGTAGTTGCGCATTTACCAATAAAAAAAGGCGGCTGCCACTTGATGTCAAATGACAGCCACCCATATCCATTTCATTACCTATGCAAGCTGTCCTTGCAATCTCAGTGTGGATAACCTCGGGTCAAGGCCCGCATATACTGAGCGCGTTCGAACTCGGACGGGTTTTCACAGTTAAGCTGGCTGACACTGCCCCGCATCTGCTCCACCGATTCGTACTCGTTCGCTTCCATCCATGCGCGCATATCCGATTCAACCGTGCGGAGATGATCGATCCCCTTGCTCAATAGCGCAGAAGTCATCGTTGTCACATTGGCTCCGGCCATGAGCGCCTTGATCGCGTCCTCGCCGGTGTGGATACCGCCGGTGGCCGCCAGGTCAGCTTTGACGCGCCCGTGTAACAGGGCGATCCAGCGCAGCGGCAGGCGCAGGTCGTGAGACGTGCTGAGCGTCATATGCGAAACAACGTCGCGCGTTTCCAGGTCGATATCCGGCTGGTAAAAGCGGTTAAACAATACCAGCGCATTGACGCCCACCTGGTCGAGTTGGACGGCAAAATTTGCCACGCTGGTGAAAAATGGGCTGAGTTTCACCGCCACCGGAATCTTGATGGCATGTTTGACCCATTTGACAGTGACGAGATAGCCCAATTCGATTTCTCCCGGCGACCAATTTGAATCGGCAGGGATCGAATACAGGTTCAGTTCCAAGCCATCGGCGCCGGCCTGCTCGATCTTCTGGGCAAACAGCGTCCAGCCGCCCACGGTCGAGCCGTTCAAGCTGGCGATGACCGGGATGCTGAGGGCCTCTTTGGCTTTGCGGATATGCTCAAGGTAGGCATCCGACGTGGTATGGTATTCGGACGGTTCGGGGAAGTACGTCAGGGCTTCGGCGAAGCTCTCCGTTCCCTGGGTCATGTGATGTTCCAGGGTAAGCTCTTCCTGGCGCAACTGCTCTTCGAAGAGCGAATACAGCACCACAGCGCCCGCCCCCGCGTCTTCCATGCGCTTGAGGTTATCGATTTTCTCAGTCAGGGGGTTGGCTGAAACCACCAGCGGCGAACTTAACTTCTTGTTCAGGTAAGTTGTAGAGAAGTCCATTAGGTTGTCTCCTTGCCGTTCTTCGATGGGCGCTTGGCCATGTATTCGTAGAACGCCCAATTACGATCAACATCTTCCTGCGCCAGGGCTGCAAGCTCTTTGGCAACGTCCGGCTTGCTGAAATTGAGCATCTTGAAGCGGTTTTCCATGTCCATGAATTCCTTGACCGGGATCTTCGCCGGGCGCGAATCGAGCATGAGCGGATTTTCACCCTGCGCAGCGCGATCGGGGTGATAGCGGTAGAGCAGCCATTGGCCCGACTCCACAATCGCTTTCTGGTCCTTCATGCCGGTCTCCATATCGATACCGTGCGCAATGCAGTGGCTGTAAGCGATGATCAGCGAGGGGCCGTTGTAAGCCTCGGCTTCCAGGAAAGCGCGCAGCGTGTGCTCGTCCCTCGCGCCCATGGCCACATGCGCCACATAGATATTTCCGTACGACATGGCGATCAGGCCCAGGTCTTTCTTCTGGGAACGCCTGCCGCCCGAAGCAAATTTGGCAACCGCGCCGCGCGGCGTAGCCTTGGACATCTGTCCGCCCGTGTTGGAATAAACTTCGGTGTCCAACACCAGCACGTTGACATTCCGTCCGCTGGCAAGGACGTGGTCGAGGCCGCCGAAACCGATGTCGTAGGCCCATCCGTCGCCGCCCAGGATCCAGACATCCTTTTTGACCAGTACATCGGCCAGACTAAGCAGGTAGCCCGCTTCCGGATTCTTGCTCGCGCGGAGCTTCACCTTGAGGGCAGCGACACGCTCTCGTTGGTCGTAAATGCCGGCTTCGTTTGATTGATCCGCATTGATGATGCCTGCGACAAGATCGTCGCCCACCTCAGCGGAGAGCCGCTTGAGCAGTTCAAGCGCATATTCAAGCTGTTTGTCCAACGCAAGACGCATCCCCAAGCCGAACTCGGCGTTATCTTCGAACAACGAATTGGACCAGGCCGGGCCGCGTCCATCCGCATTTTTCGCCCAGGGTGTGGTCGGCAGATTGCCGCCGTAGATCGACGAGCAGCCCGTCGCATTGGCGATCAAGGAACGGTCTCCAAAGAGTTGCGAGAGCAGCTTGACGTAGGGCGTTTCGCCGCAGCCCGAACATGCGCCGGAGAACTCAAAGAGCGGCTGCTGAACTTGCTGCTGGCGGATGGTGCCGACTTTGATCTGGCGGCGGTCCAATTCGGGCAGGGCCGCAAAGAACTGCCAGTTGGCGCGCTCTGTTTCGCGTAGCGGCGGCTGTGGAACCATGTCGATCGCCTTGTGATTGGCTTCCGATTTGCTCTTGGCCGGACAAATATCAACGCAGATGCCGCAGCCGGTGCAATCTTCGGGCGCCACCTGGAGGAGGTATTTAAGTCCGCGCCATTCGACATCGCGCGCGTCGGTGGATTTGAAGGTTGCAGGCGCGCCGGCCAGCGCTGCCGGTTCGCAGATTTTGACGCGGATGACGGCATGTGGGCAGACGATCGCGCACTTGCCGCACTGGATGCACAACACCGTGTCCCAAACGGGGATTTCATCGGCCAGGTTGCGCTTTTCATACTGCGCCGTCGCGGTCGGATAAGTGCCGTCATTGGGGAGTTGGCTGACTTTCAACAGATCGCCGCGACCGGCGATCATCTCGCCAAGCACGTTCTGGACAAAAGCCGGGGCGCCCACCGAGACGGGCGGGGTCATTTCAAGCTGGCTGGTTGCCGTAGCCGGGACGGCAACTTCGAACAGGTTTTCAAGGGTGCGGTCCACCGCATTCAGATTCATGGCGACGACTTTTTCACCCTTCCTGCCATAAGTCTTCTTGATGGAATATTTGATGGCTTCAATCGCCTTATCTTTGGGCAGCACGCCAGAAATGGCAAAGAAACAAACCTGCATGACTGTGTTAATGCGTCCGGCCATACCGCTGTCGCGCGCCACGCCGGAGCCATCGATCACGAAAAACCTCAACTTCTTGGAAATGATCTCTTCCTGAACGGGCTTGGGCAGGTGATTCCATATCTCCTGAGGCCCATGCGGCGTATTCAGCAGGAACACACCGCCGGGGACGGCGTCGCGCAGTACGTCATAACGCTCCATCAGGTTGGCCTGGTGGCAGGCAACGAAGTTGGCTTGCGTAATCAAATACGTTGAATGGATCGGCTGCGGGCCAAAGCGCAAGTGCGAGATGGTGATCGAGCCGGATTTCTTGGAGTCGTAGACAAAGTAACCCTGGGCGTAGTTATCGGTGTCCTCGCCAATGATCTTGATCGAGTTCTTGTTCGCGCCGACGGTGCCGTCGGAACCGAGTCCGTAAAACAGGGCGCGCGTGACGCTATCGGGTTCAATCGAGAAGTTCGGGTCATAGGTCAGGCTCGTCCCGGAAACGTCGTCGTTGATACCGACGGTGAAGTGGTTCTTCGGGGTGGCCTGCGCCAGATTATCGAAGACGGCCTTGCACATGGACGGCGTAAATTCCTTGGAAGAAAGCCCGTAACGCCCGCCAACAACGCCGAGGTTTGCGCGGCCGGTTTCATGCAGTGCGGTAAGGACATCGACATACAAAGGCTCGCCCGCGCTGCCCGGCTCTTTCGTCCGGTCGAGCACGGCGATCTGCTGCACGGTGGCCGGCAGCGCGGCGGCAAAGCGTTCCACATCAAACGGGCGATACAGGCGAACTTTGAGCACGCCCACTTTTTCGCCCTGCGCCAACAGGTAATCGACGGTTTCGTGCATGGCTTCGGCGCCTGAACCCATCAATACGACCACACGAGTGGCATCCGGCGCGCCGTGATATTCGAACAAGCGGTACTGGCGACCGGTCAAGGCGGCGAAGTGGTCCATCTCGCTTTGGACAATTCCAGAACAGGCAGTGTAAAACGGATTGACCGTTTCGCGCGCCTGGAAGTAGACATCCGGGTTTTGGGCCGTCCCGCGCAGCACGGGATGGTCCGGCGAAAGGGCGCGGGCGCGATGCGCGAACACCAGTTCGTCGTCGATCATGGCGCGCAGTGTTTCGTCGGTCAGCAAATCGATCTTGGAGACTTCATGCGAGGTGCGGAAGCCGTCGAAGAAATGCAGGAAGGGCACACGCGATTTAAGCGCCGCCGCCTGCCCGATCAACGCAAAGTCGTGCGCTTCCTGAACCGAGGCCGAGGACAACATTGCAAAACCGGTGCTGCGCGTGGACATCACATCGCTGTGATCGCCGAAAATCGATAGCCCCTGCGCGGTCAACGAACGCGCCGCAACATGGAAGATCGTCGAGGTCAATTCACCGGCGATCTTGTACATGTTCGGGATCATCAACAGCAACCCCTGTGAAGCGGTGAAAGTGGTTCCCAGCGATCCGGTTTGCAG
>JBARBA010000715.1:0-5191 GCA_049792555.1 Anaerolineales bacterium | reverse complement strand
CTAAAAAGGAAACTAAAAAGGAAAACCGTCCCCCACATCCGCCACCTCCACCTTCATCCCCAATTGCATCGTCAACGAATGGCCCACCTTTATTGTATGTTTCGATCCCTGTAGACACTCAGGCGCTAAAAAATCTAAACCAGGAAACAGCTCTCTTGGATGCTAACTTGTTTGAGCAACTCAAAGATTTCAATGCGCATATAGCAAATCGGCCTCCTTCAAAGGAAAGTGTCACGTCGAAAAATACCGGAAGAACCGTTACTCCACCAAGTCAGCCCCATATCGTGGTTCCACGTTTTCCCATTTTTGGACAAGTCAGGGCTGGGCCAGGAGGAGAGGCTTATCTGGATACATCTTACCTAAAGGCTGATGCTATTGATGAAACTCTCATCGTAACCTTTGAAGGAAGAAACTATAAAGTTAATTTTGTAAACGATTATGCTGCTACTTTCGTAGATGGTAAGCAGTATGGATGGCTTAAGGTCAAAGGGGAGAGTATGAATAATGCCATTAATAAACCCATTAGTTGCGGTGATTATATTTTGTTTCATAAAAACCAACACCCGGATTTTTGTACGGGGAAAATTGTGGTTGCATTGTTACCAGAAACTGAAGCGCAGCCGCCTCATTTAGTAGTTAAACGTTTGATAAAGTTGACTGGAAAAATACCGGAAAGAACGGATGGTTATGGGAATGAATTAATAAAGTTTATCTTGCGGTCCGAGTCGTTACTAGATGTAGATCCGGAGACTGGAGATGATTACAAAAAAGAAATAAGCATTTTCGAAGAATCTCAATTAGTAGGAGATGTTATTGCAATTGCCAAGCCAGTTTAATAAGTGATTTACGCTATTGGCAATTTACGCGGAACTTCCCATCATCGACCAAGCAAACAGACCGCAGTTTACCGATCAGATTGTTTTTTTGTCTTGGTTGGAGCCAAAGAATATAATGTGACAAGTTCCCAGCTTGACTTTGCACATACAAAATAACTAATCGCCTCGATTACCTTTACATCATCCTCTTCAACGAGGAGAAAATCGAATTGAATTTCCCTGGTTTGCCCTGGCTCCAGTTCTTTTAAACCTCCTCGCAGTTGATTCCACTCTCGTACGCCCAATGTTTCCCAACCCAGTCTTTGCCCAGCGTCAATAAAAAGCTCTTCAACTTTTCCACTCCGAATATCATCATCACGAGATTTTAATCTTGTTTCCCTTACTAATCTTCTCATTGTTTCTAGTATGGGAGATACTTGTCTAATGCAAACTACCCCATCGCTAAGATCAAGTTTGGTTTTCCCTTCGTTGACTACAGTAACAAAAACGCTGAGATAGATAAGCCCCTTCTCCAAATTGTAGTGTTCAATTCGATGCTGGATTTTTGGATAAGGATGATCCTCGCGGCTCTTGATAAATCGTTCATATGTCCAAAATCCAGCGATGATGATGGCAAGGATTTGAACGAAAATTTGTAACACTTCGGCCATCTCATGCGCATCTGAAACTTGGATGCCAATATATGTCAGCCTTGCCGCCCCAACAAGCAGCCACAAATATATTACAGAGAAACACGCTAATACAATGAATACAATAATTGCCCAAAGCAAAATTTTTCGCATAAAAAGAGTATAAACTTAAGATATTGGGATTGTCAAGAAAAATAGAGAGACTGTACTGGTGCCGATGTTTTGAACACGCGCAAGACAGGAGCGGATGTTTCGGCGACTTCTTTATGGGGCGTGAGCAAAATCTTACAAAAATCGGATTGCCCCCAAGACCATATTTTATTCCGAAATAACGTTACATCGCCTTCGGCCACGGCGTATCCGTCGGGCGCGGTGTGGAAGTGGGAAAGCGCGTTTGCGTGATCGTCGGCGTGACCGATGGCCAGGGCGTATCTGTGGGCGGGCGGGTGAGCGTGGGTTGCAGCGTGCTGCTCGGCGGTGGGGTGGCCGAGGGAGGCGGCGTCGACGTGGGTACAAGCGTCGGCGTGCGCGTGAGGGTAAAGTGTGTGACGGGCGAGGCTGTATCGGTGACAGTGGCAGAAGCGCGGGGCGTCGCCCTCGCCGGAGGCGCTTTGCCCTTCACCGTAAAGCGGCCCACCACCTTCCAGTCCAGCCCGACGAAGATTTGCACTTCGTAATTGCCCGGCTGCCATTCGCTTGGGTCGGGCGCCCAATCGGCGTAGCCCTGACCGCCGGTGGTGCCGTCCCAGGCGGCGGTCTCGTAATGCACCAGCGTCCCGTCGCGGTACCAGAGCGCCGTCCACTGCGCGCCGGGGATCATGTTGTCGTAACTGTAGAGCGCCACGATGCGCTTAATCGGGTTTTGGAAGACGTTTCCGGGATCGACAGCCTGGTAATTGGTCAGGTCGATACTGCGTCCAAAGACCAGCGGGCTGAAAATTGCATCGGGGTTGGGGGTGATGACGCTCTTGAACAGCGCCCCGACCGCCGCCGGCATGAACGGGGTGGACGTAAAAGGCGGCGTGTTCGAAATCGCCGGCGTCAGCGTAATGCTCGGCGTCGGTGTAATGGTCAGGGTTAGCGTAATCGTCGGGGTCAGCGTAATCGTGGGCGTCAGGCTGGGAGTCACAGACGGTTTGTAGAACATGTACACCGTCGGCTCGCCGTAGCTCCCTATCCAGTAAGCCGCAAGCGCAAGAAGAACCCCCAGGAAGAACAGCCGCCAGCCATGCACGATGCGTTCCTGTTTCAGGCGATAGTAAGGTATTTTTCTTCCCGAACGAAGCGCCTGGATGCCGCCCCAAACCGTCAGGGCGGCAAACAGGATCATCAGAAAAATGGCAGCCAGGATACCTGCTTTGATATTCATAGGCGAAATTATACCCTACGGGCATTATATACTGCCAATTACGCGGCGCACGGCACTTCGTCATGACGGGGGTGCTGATTTGTGGTAAAAATGAACCTATGGACGAACTTGTTTTGCTTAAACTTGGCGGCTCGCTGATCACCGACAAGACCATGCCCTATACGCCGCGTTTCGATAAACTGGCCGAACTCTCGGCCCAGATCGCCGCTGCGCTTCGGACTACCCCAAACCTGTCCCTCGTTTTGGGGCATGGTTCCGGCTCCTTTGGACACACCGCCGCGAAGCAGCACCACACCCGCGACGGGGTGGGGACGGGAGAACCCCGTCCCTATTGGCGCGGATTTGCGGAAGTCTGGTACCAGGCTTCGCAACTCAACCGTTTCGTGATGGATTCTCTGCATAACGAGGAAGTGCCGGCCCTGACTCTCGGCCCCGTTTCGGCGGTGATTGCCAGCGACGGGAAAGTTTCAAGCTGGGACCTGGCGCCGTTGAAAGCGGCGCTGGCCGCCGGGTTGGTGCCGGTCGTCCACGGCGACGTGATCTTCGACGAGGCGCGCGGCGGGACGATTCTCTCCACCGAAGACCTGTTTGTGTACATCGCGCGCGTGCTCCGTCCGCAGCGCATTTTGCTGGCCGGCCTCGAAGGGGCGGTCTGGGCCGATTTTCCGGGACGCAAAATACGGGTGGAAAAGATCACCCCGGCCTCCTTTGACGGCGTCAAAGCCGGGTTGGGGGCCGCTCATGGCGCGGATGTGACCGGCGGCATGGAGTCCAAAGTGCGGCAGATGCTCGACCTGGTGCAGGAAGTCCCCGGTTTGACGGCGCAAATTTTTTCGGGCGAGCAGCCGGGTAATCTCCAAAAAGTTTTGGCCGGTGAAACCCTGGGGACGCTGATCGCCGCCTGAAACACGATATGGATGTTGCATTAAAAAGTCTTGACAAACTGCCTTATCGGGTGATATAAAACAGCAACTTTAACAACCGAATAGTGACGATGTAGCACTCTTATCCAGAGAGGCGGAGGGATCGGCCCTTTGAAGCCTCGGCAACCTGACACAGTCAAGGTGCCAAATCCGGCAGATGTATTTTCTGGAAGATGAGAGGGCCTTTGTGTTTAAATCAAAGCCCTTCATTTTTTCGAAGGGTTTTTGGTTTCATATCGTATCGTCTCAATAATCGGTGGTCGAGCGATGCCCTGAGTTCATCGAAGGGTAGGCGGCGGTGCTATCCCGCCGCCGTACCGAAACCACCTTATAACAACAATTTTCCCGAAATCCGAAATATTGAGAAGATACTTCATATCCATCTGTTTCATCAGCCAAAAGGAGAAACGCAATGCCAAAAAAATCAGATCGCAAACTGGGTTTCGCCACCCGCCAACTTCATAGCGGGTATACGCCTGATCCGACGACGGGCAGCCGCGCCGTGCCGATCTACCAGACCACCAGTTACCAGTTCCGCAATACGGAACATGCCGCCAATTTGTTTGCCTTGAAGGAACTGGGCAACATTTACACGCGCATTATGAACCCTACCACCGACGTGCTCGAACAGCGCATTGCCGATTTGGAAGGCGGCGTTGGCGGGGTGGCGGCCAGTTCGGGCCATGCGGCGCAGGCCATGGCCATCCTGACCCTGTGCGCTGCGGGCGACCATATCGTCAGCAGCAGTCGTTTGTACGGCGGCACCTACAACCAGTTCCAGTACACCTTCCCGCGCCTGGGCATCGATGTGACAATGGTGGACCCGAGCGATCCCAAGAACTTCGAGAGCGCCATCCGCCCGAATACCAAAATCATCTACGGCGAGACGCTGGGCAACCCCGATATCTCTGTCTTCCCCTTCGAAGAAGTGGCCGAGATTGCCTCCAGGCACAAAATTCCGTTGATGATCGATAACACTTTTGCCACTCCCTACCTGTTCCGCCCGTTCGAATGGGGCGCGAATATCATCACGCACAGCACGACCAAATTCCTGGGCGGACACGGCACCAGCATCGGCGGCATGATCGTCGATGGCGGTAATTTTGATTGGCGCAGCGGCCGCTTCGATAATTTCACCACGCCCGACCCTTCTTATCATGGCCTTATCTATGCCGACTTGCTCGGCGCGGGCCTGCCGCCTTTTGCGATCAAGGCCCGCGTGCAGGTTTTGCGCGATATTGGCGCCAGCCAGTCGCCGTTCAACAGTTGGCAAACGATCCAGGGCGTTGAAACCCTCAGCCTGCGCATGGAGCGCCATGTCCAGAACGCCCAGGCGGTGGCCGAGCACCTGGAGAAACATCCCAAAGTCGGTTGGGTGAAATATCCCGGTTTGAAGAGCCATCCCGATTACGCCCGCGCCAAAAAGTACCTGCC
>JBARBA010000714.1:0-2826 GCA_049792555.1 Anaerolineales bacterium | reverse complement strand
TTAACAGGCCGAGGAAAGGCTTCTCGCTCCCATTCCCAGAATTGAATCTCGTTGCCGTTGGCAAGGAAGATGTAGGGAACCTTGAGTTGCCTGGCATAATTCTTCGCCTGTTCGGCGGCATCGCCGGGGCTGATTGAAAACCGCTTGGCCTCAACTATCGCCAGCGAACGGCCATGCCGGTCACATAACACGTAGTCGGCACGAGTGCCGTCTTCAAGCACTACCTCAAAGCGTACACTGATGCCGTCGGCAAGGCTCCAGCCCTGTGCGGTGAGCTGGCTGTCGATGATAACGCGAGAGAAGGCTTCGTTGGCGGATTGCATAGCCAGTAAGGGTATCACAGCACAGAAAAAGTTTGTGAATCTGGCACGGTGTTGGTCATGGACCTTCCTGATGTTCCGCCTTCTGGCTATGAAATAGCAGCATTGCTTTTCTGGTTTGGGTTGAAAGTCACAGCTCAACAAACATGGAAGCGGACATTCATTCGGGCGCCACCGACAGCCTTTTTAGAAATCGTCACAGTCCGGTAAGGCCGATTAGGCGTCGTTCTGGATTTTGAGGACCCAGTGGAAACCGCGTGGTTATTGGGTTCGACTGACTTTATTCCCAGATGCCAGATAAAAAATGGGAAAATGGGGTATCCCGACAGACTTTGCGATGGTTTCGCTAATTTTTGAGGTGTTAAAAATCAACGAGTTAGAATTATGACTCCGACAGACTTTATTCCTCGCGATCAGGGTTGTGATGGCGACAGACGGGATACCTGACCTTCCGCTTCACGCACAAAGTGAGCGTTCGTCATTGTGAACTGATCGCCGAAGCTGAGACAGCCGATGTTCCGCAGCAAGCATCAATGACTGGAATCAAACAACATTTTGCGTACCGATACGTCCAGCGAACCCATGAACGTCTCGACCGTATCGGTATAACTGCCAGGCAAGCCAAGCGTACGGTTGATGTCTTTGTGGGACAACGCCTGCCCGGACAACTCGGTGCGCACACCCAATCCTGCTGCTTTGGCGGAGAATGCCTTGGCCTGATCGCAAGGCTTGTCGCGGCGAGTGG
This sequence comes from Anaerolineales bacterium, assembly GCA_049792555.1. Lineage (GTDB taxonomy): Bacteria > Chloroflexota > Anaerolineae > Anaerolineales > Villigracilaceae > UBA5195. The sequence continues at coordinate 1,761 of JBARBA010000714.1, read as the reverse complement.
TAGAACATACCAGCAGTATCGGCATCGCGTTCGCCGTCAGAACATGGAGCGGCGAAGAGGTTTTCCAGTACGCGGCATCCTTTCCGAATGCCTTGTCATAAAAGCGGAAATGATTCGACTCCATGATGCTCTCGACATCCATGGCTGCGCTATCCAGCGAAACTGTGCCGAGCCAGGGATGCGCGCCGAACGATTGTGCCTTCGCGGGCGATGCGGCGAGCAGGTCAATCAGATGCGCGCCGGCAGAATGTCCCATCAGAATAAATCTTTTAGGATCTCCGCCCCATGCCGGCGCTTTAACTTGGGCGGACGCCAACGCCCGTGCGACATCCTCGGCTTGAGTCAAAGGATCGGCCATGGGCAGCATGCGATAGTTGACTGAGACCAAGATGAAGCCACGTGTCACCCAACGTGCGATTTTGTTCTCCACCACGGAACTCTTTGCTTTATCGCCAACACGCCATGCGCCGCCATGCACCATGAAAATCACCGGCGCATTTGCCGCATGGGCAGGCAGATAGACATCCATGCGCTGTTCGCTTTCATTGCCGTAAACAACATCCTTCAGCACCCGAACGCCTGGCGGTAGAGAAAAGCTGCCCGACGATTCATCGTCCAACGACAACTCGGAGTCTTGCTTGTCGGCGTTGCGTTTTGTCAGCCAATCGTGCAACGGCCCGGCAGATGCCGTATTTCCGATCAGGGCCAACAGTAATGGCAGGCAGGCGATGTGTAGTAGGTTGATGTGTTTCATGCCAGTAATCCTCGTTTCTTCATCCGCCATCATTGCGAACCGCCTGCCACATAGATAGAGAACACAGTTTTCATTTTTGGTGTTCCATGTGCAATTTAAATTACGTAGCAGTAGCTCAAATACACCTTATGGTTCCCTTATCATTTTCCGCTCATGGCACAAAGTCTAAATTGTTCCACGGGTACCGGCTTACCAAATAGATACCCCTGAAAAGCGTGACAGCTATGGCGCGCGAGAAAGTCCCGCTGTTCTATGGTTTCCACCCCCTCGGCGATGACCTCCAGCCCCATGCTTTGCGCCAGGGCAACGATGGTGCAGGCGATGGCGGCATCGTCGGAATCGGTAAGTATGTCCCGCACGAAAGACTGGTCGATTTTCAACTGATCCAGAGGCAGCCGCTTGAGATAAGAAAGCGAGGAATAACCTATGCCAAAGTCGTCCAGAGAAAAGCTCACGCCTTTGGCTTTGAGGGCGGTCATTTTGGCGATGACATCTTCCACATCCTCCAGCAGCAGGCTTTCGGTCAATTCCAGTTTGAGTTTCTGCGGGTTGGCGCCGGTTTGATCGAGCACCTCCAGCACCTGCCCGACAAAGTCCGAGCGGTGAAACTGGCGGGCACTGACATTGACCGCCAGGGTGAGACACGCCATTTCGGGTTGTGCCGCCCAAGCCACCAGTTGGGCGCAGGCGGTCTCCAGCACCCAGTGGCCCAAGGGCAAGATCAGCCCCGTTTCCTCGGCGAGGGGAATGAAATCGACCGGGAGCATCAGGCCGCGCCGGGGATGCTGCCAGCGCGCCAACGCCTCGGCACCCATCATGCGGCCCTGTTCATCCACCTGTGGCTGGTAGTAAAGAAGGAACTCCTTCTGCTGCAAGCCTTGGCGCAAGTCTGTTTCCAGCGTAGCGCGTGCCGTGACAGCAGCCTGCATTTCCGGATCGAAGAAGCGCAATGTGTTGCGGCCGGCCGCCTTGGCCTGGTACATGGCAAGATCCGCACGCTTCAGTAT
>JBARBA010000713.1:0-5006 GCA_049792555.1 Anaerolineales bacterium | reverse complement strand
TTTCACTGCCGACCACCCGGATTGCGCCGCCGACCGCCCAGATTGCACCGCCGACCGCCCAGATTGTGCTGCCAACCGCCCAGATTATGCTGCCAACTACCAAGATTGCGCCGCAGACCGCCCCAATTGTGCCGCCGACCACCCAGATTTCACCGCCGACCGCCCGGATTGCCCCGCCGACCGCCCGGATTGCGCCGCCGGCTGAACGCAATACGCATTACGCAATACGCATTACATACCCCATATCCCACATCCATTAAGGAGAAACCTATGTCAGACCAACCTGTAACACCCACCCCCGCACCAAAAACCCCTGCACCCCGCGCCGACCAGGACCAGGAAGTCGCCAATCTCATCAGCGAAACGCGCCAGATGATCGAAATCGCCCGCGACGACCCCGCCATTGCCCCCCTGCTGGCCGGGCGCGGCTACAACGCCGCCGCCCTTGCAGCCGGGTTGGCGCTCCAGCAAGCCGCGCAGGATGCTTACAACGCCCGGCAAAGCGCCATGTCCGCGCAGCAACAAGCCGCGTCCGCCGCAGCGCAGGCGCTTGCCGCCGCCCGCGCCACCTACACTGATTTCCGCGAGACGGCGCGCTCCACCTTCAGCGACCCGAACGCCCGCACCGCGCTGGGCGTAACCGGCAAAATCCCCGAAGACCTGCAAAAATTCCTCACCACGGCGCGCAGTTCCTACGCGGCGGCCCAGTCCGCGCCCTATCAGGCCACGCTGGCCACCTACGGCTTCCCGGCGGCAACCATCGCCAGCGCGGTGGCCGCGCTCGATGCGCTCTCTGACGCAGACAATGCGCAGAAAACCATCGGCAAAGACGCCGTCCAAGCCACCGCCGACCGCGACGCGGCGGTAAAAGCCCTGCAGCAATGGGCCAAACAATTCAAGGGCATCGCCTCCGTGGCCTTGCGCGCCCAACCGACCCAGGCCAAAAAACTGGGGCTGTAACCCAAAAACAAACAGACGAGGGCCGCTGCAAGCGGCCCTTTGCATTTCCCCAGGTCAATTCCCCGCAAAACCGCGCGCCGCCTGAACATCGTCCCGTTCCAGTGGCGCATACTTCGCTCAAGCTTTCTTCCGCGCCGATGCCGCGTCCCGTTTCGCCGGTCAGCGCCCGGCTCCGGCGGCCCACCGGCGGGACGCAATGGCTGGATACGATTGACTTGCAACCTTTGTGTCTTTTTGAAATGGCGGTGCTATAATTTTCTCGTTCGACTTTCACCCAAGACTGCGTTCAGGGTATATGCTTACCGCTGACGCGCGAGTTAGAGAGCCAGTGTATAGTTCTCCAGAAAAGTTTTTCCACAGATTACACCGATTTACGCAGATTTTTTAAGATTTATCTGCGACAATCTGTGAAATCTGTGGATAAGGTTGGAAAGAATTTTTCTTGATACCTATACCTGGACTTGAAAGGAGATAAACAACATGCAAAAGATCACACCATCGCTCTGGTTCGACAAGGAAACCGAAGAAGCCGTCAACTTCTACGTCTCGCTCTTCAACGGCTCACCGCACAAGAGCGCTGATTCCAAAATCATCAGCCTCACCCGATACGAGAAAGGCATGGAAGTCCCCGGAACAGACGATATGACAGGCAAGGTCATCACCGCCATCTTCGAACTCAATGGGCAGAGATTCATGGCCCTGGATGGCGGCCCGGTCTTCAAGTTCAATGAAGCTGTATCGTTCTACGTGGAGTGCGAAGACCAGGCCGAGGTCGACTACTTCTGGGAGAGGCTCTCCGGGGTTCCCGAATCCGGGCAATGCGGCTGGCTGAAGGACAAGTTCGGACTCTCATGGCAGATCATTCCAAAGCAACTGGGAGAACTGCTGGGAGCACCGAACAGAAAGAAAGCCCTGGCTGCCACAAACGCCATGCTCAAGATGAAGAAGATCGTGATCGCAGATCTCCAGAAAGCTTTTGAGGAAGGATAACTCTTACCGTTCGGCATCCAATCAATTCCCCGCAAAACCGCGCGCGGCCTGAACATCGTCCTGTTCCAGTTGCGGATATGCTTTGATGATTTCCCGGGCAGTTCCACTCCAGGGACTACATCACTCGTCCGCAAGGCTGCCGGTAGAAAAATATTTCCGTGGAATCAAAGATGCGCCGGTTCAGCGCGGCAACTCCCCAAAAAACCCAAAGGTCGCTAAATGAGAAGAAAAAATCCCACCGCTTGGTGGGATTTTTCATTTCTTCTTCAATTTGGCTTTCGCGCCTGTCACCGTCAAACTTCAATCGCTGCGATCAATTTCTCGTTTTGCTTGATGATCTCTAATCCGGGGTCGATGGCACCGGTAATGGAGATCACTTCGGCGCGGGTGATGCTTTCCAGGTCGGAAACAGCCGATTGCAGGACGGCGCTTAATGCCGGGTCGCTTGTCGCCAACTGCAAGCGTTTCAGTTTGAAGCCCAAAGACAGGTTGTGTTCGCTCTTATATCGCCGGGCTGCCGAGGCTATTTCCACGAGGATATTTCCCGCAGCTTCGGCGTCGTCGTCCACCAGGCTGTTGTTTACGGTGGGCCACTGGGCGCGATGAACGGAAGCGGCCCCGTCCAGGTGGGCAAACAGGCCCAGGTAAATTTCGTCGGTGATGTGAGGCAGGAGCGGGGCAAAGAGCTTTACCACCGTCAGCAAGACCTGGTACATCGTGTACTGCGCCCCGGCATGTTTGGGGTTGGTATCGCTGTACAGCCGTTGCTTGGCCATTTCCATATAATTATCGGTCACATTCCAGAAGAAACTTTCCGTTTCACTCTTGGCGCTGGCATAATCGTATTCCAGGAAAGCGTTCGTTACCTGGCGGATAAGTTTTTGGGCCAGGGACAGGATCCATTGGTCGGCAGGCGTCAGGGAGGTTGGGTCCAGGGTTGGGGTATATCCTTCCAAAAAGCGCTCCGTGAACCGGGCCACGTTCCACAATTTTGTCACCAGTTTGTCGCCGTTCTGGATTTTTTCCTCGCTGATGATTGCATCTTTGCCCGGCCCGGCGTTGGCCGCCCAATAGCGTATGGCGTCAGCCGAGTAACGTCCGATCATTTCGATGGGGGCCATCGGCCCCCCGCCGCGGCTTTTGCTGATCTTCCCCATGCCTTCGCCGGCCAACCCCCACCCGGAGATCAGGATATTGCTCCACGGCAACACGCCAAAATGATGGTGCGATTTGAGCACGGTGTAAAAGGTCCAGGTGCGGATGATTTCGTGCGCCTGGGGGCGCAAGCTCATGGGGAATACTTTTTTGTACAGATCGGGGTCTGCCAGCCAGCGTCCCGCAATTTGCGGAGACACCGATGAGGTTGCCCAGGTATCCATGACATCTTGTTCCGGCTTGAAATTCGTGGAGCCGCATTTGCAGGGTTTGCCGGGCGACGAAACCAACGGGTCTACCGGCAAAGCATTGATATCGGCAACCGTGATTTCGCCGCAATCTGCGCAGTACCACACCGGGAACGGCACGCCGAAATATCTCTGGCGTGAGATACACCAATCCCAGTTTAGATTTTCGATCCACGATTTATAGCGGGAGCCCATGTGCTCCGGGTGCCAGGAAATATTCGCCCCGGCATCCAACATTTTTTCTTTGTACTCCAGGACGTGAATAAACCATTGATCTGTCACGACAAATTCAACCGGGGTATCGCATCTTTCATGCACCCTCACGGTCTGGGTCGTGGATTGCCGCTCGGAAAGGAGGCCTTTTTCTTCAAGGGATTTCTTGATCCGTTGGCGGGCTTCGCCGGTGCTCAAGCCGGAAAATTCCCCGGCAACTTCCGTCATATTGCCGTCGCGGCCAATCGCTTCGATGAGCGGTAATTTATGGGTGCGCCACCATGCAACGTCTGTGGTATCGCCAAATGTGCAGCACATTACCGCGCCGGTGCCTTTTTCGGGGTCGGCATTGGGGTCTGCCAATATCGGCACATCCTGACCGAACAGGGGAACCTTGGCGGTTTTTCCGAGCAGGGGCTGGTAGCGTTTGTCATCGGGGTGAACAAAAATTGCGACACAGGCGGGCAACAACTCCGGCCGTGTGGTGGCAATTTTCAGCGAGTTGCCATCCGGCAGGCCAAAAGCCAGGGTAACAAACTCGCTCTGGCGTTCGAGGTCGCTGATTTCGGCCTGGGCAATGGCCGTCCGGCACTCAGGGCACCAAATGGTTGGGGCCTTTTGCCGATAGGCGAGGCCTTTTTCATAAAGGTCGATGAACGAATACTGGGAAATACGGCGCGACGACTCGTCGATTGTCCGATAGGAATAACGCCAGTCAATCGAAAGCCCCATCCTTTTCCATAACGTCTCGTACTCTTTCTCGGCCTCTTCACTCACTTGCATACATTTTTCTATGAAAGCTTGCCTGCCAACCTTGAGGGCGGTAATTCCCATGCGCTTTTCGACCAGGCGCTCTGTGGGCAAACCGTTATCGTCGTAGCCCATCGGGTAAAAAATATTTTTGCCGTTCATGCGCCAAAAGCGCACCACGAAATCGGCGTGGCTGTAAGAATAACAATGCCCCAAATGCAACTTCCCTGAAACGGTGGCAGGCGGGGTATCGACGGAGTAAATTTCGGCGCTCGATTCGCGGTCGAAGTGATAAATTCCCAGTTCTTCCCAGTTGCTTTGCAATCGGGGTTCTGCTTCATCGGGTGAGTAGTTTTTCGGTAATGGCATTTTAGGCTCCTTTAAATTAGGCAAAATTTATGTTTGATAGGAAAAGTTCTCCCGAACAAAAAAGTAAGATGCTTTCGTTGAGGACGAAAGGATCTTACTTCCGCGGTACCACCTCATTTCACCGGTCGATATATACCGGTGCTCTTATAGATAAGTTGGGCAAGCGATAACGGTGCAAACCGCGCCGTTCTACTCACAAACCGGTGGATGAATGTCCTGGTTTGATTTCTTCGGCAATATCTCCAGGCGACTTGGGTTGCGTGTCTCAGCGGGGGCTTCCAGCCACTGGCCACTCCTTTTCTGACAGGACAACGGCAACTT
>JBARBA010000712.1:0-10810 GCA_049792555.1 Anaerolineales bacterium | reverse complement strand
TAAGGCCGTTCTTGATTTTCTCTTTGCCGTTGAGCTTCGGTTGCTTGCATTAATGCTGCAATTGAACTAATTGCAGCGAATAGTGCAGATATAGCAGCGATACCTATAGTAATTGTTGTTTGTGATTGAGAAAAACCCGTCACGAAAAACCAAGTGAATAAGACGATAACTGATAACAAAAGAAGAAAAACTACAAAAATGCCTCGCTTTGCAATTTCTTGCCAGATATGTTTAATTCTTCGTTTCATGGTTATATCTTACTTGTGAATGTTTTACCGGAAGAAACCAGTTATCCAACCGGACAAGCCGAAAAAAACCTTTTCCCACAAAGGTGACAAAGAGGCACAAAGGAAAACCTTAAAAGCTCTTCCTTCGTGTTCCTTTGTGCCCCTTGTGGTTAAATTTTCTTGCTTTTTGTACAAAAATTCGCTGGTGAGAACCAGAAGATTAGAAAGCCAACGAACTAAACTTATTGATAATTTCAAGAATCGGCATCGGCCAGATACCAATAACCAGAATCAAAACCATCAGTGGAACCATCACAATTACTTCTCTGACATTGATCTCGGTCAGGCGATGTTCGCCGTGCGCCCAATTCTCATTCATCGGGCCATGCAGCACCTGCTTGATGCCCTTGAGCACGTACGCGCCGGTGAAGAGCAGGCCGATCATACTGATCGAGGTGAAGACCGGCATCAGCGGCAGCGAGCCTCGCACCACCAGGAACTCGGACACAAATCCGTTCAGGCCGGGCAGGCCGAGCGAAGCCATGCTGGTGAAAATCAGGATACCGCCGTAAATAGGCACAAGCGGGAACAAGCCGCCGAAAGCGTTCAAGTCGCGGGTGTGCGTGCGTTCATAGATCACGCCCACCAGGAAGAACATGCCCGCCGCCGAAAGTCCGTGGTTGAACATTTGCAGGATCGCGCCGTTGAGCGCGATGGTCGCATCCGGCGTGCCGATGGCGCTGGCCGCCGCCGCAATCCCCAGCACGACAAAGCCCATGTGGTTGATCGAGGAGTAAGCCACCAGCCGCTTGAAATCCGTCTGGCCGAAGGCCGCGAACGCCCCAAAAACAATCGCCATCGTCGCCAGGAAAGCCAGCCAAACGGCGTACTGCTTGGCTTCCACCGGGTAGAGCGGCAGCACCAGGCGCAAGAAACCATACGCGCCCAGTTTGAGCAGCACACCCGCCAGGATCATCGACCCGGCCGTCGGCGCTTCGGTGTGGGCGTCGGGCAGCCAGGTGTGGAAGGGCCAGACCGGAACCTTGACCGCAAAGGCGATCACAAAAGCCCAGAAAGCGATGGCCTTGACGGTCTCAATCGGAATGCCGCCCACCGCGCCGGTCTGGGCCAGCCATATGGGGTACAGTTTAACCAGGTCGTAGGTCTGGCATACAATGCCGAGCATCTGGATGGCCAGCAGCAGCCCCAGCGACCCGGCCATGGTGTAGATGATAAACTTGAGCGAAGCGTAGTTGCGCGCCGAGACCTTCATCCCGCCCCACAATTCGCGCTCGCCTTGCGGGCTGCCCCACTGGTTGATCAGGAAGTACATCGGCACCAGGCCGATTTCCCAAAAGACGAAGAAGATCAGCAGGTCCACCGCCAGGAAGACGCCCAACATGCCCGTTTCAAGGAACAGGAAGAGCATCATGTAGGCCTTGACCTTGTCGGTGACGCCAAACGAAGCCAGCAGCGCAATCGGCGTCAGCAGCGTGGTCAACAGCACCATCGTCAGCGACAGGCCGTCCACGCCCAGGTGGAAGCTGGAATGGATCAGATCATACCAGGCGTACTGCTCCTGGAACTGGAAACCCGGCGTCGCAGACTGGAACTGCGTCCACAGCCAGATGGCAAAGCCCAGCGGCGCAAGGCTGGCAAGCAGCGCCGTCCAGCGGATCAGTTTAACCTGATCGGAGGGCAGGAACAGGATGACCAGCGCCGTCAGGGCAGGGAAGAACAAAATAAGCGTAAGCAGGTGATCGTGAATAAAGTTCATTGTCCGCTGCCCTTATTTCGGTAGGAAAATGTACAGCGCCGCGCCCACGATAATCAGGACGGCGAGTGAGGAGATCAAATAGGCTTGAATACGGCCAGCCTGGCTCAGGCGCAATCCATGCCCGGCCTTTTGGACGACCGCCGCGCTGCCATCGCCAAAGAAACGGTTGATGACCGGCAAGTCAAAGTAGAAGCGCAGGAACGCGCCGATGGAAAGCGCCACGCGCGCCACCGAGTGCAGGATGCCATCGATCACGGTGCGATCCATCCACTGCGAGGTGAAGACTTCGCAAAACCAGATCATCGGTTTAACAAAAATGGTGGAGTAAATCTCGTCGAAGTAGTATTTGTTCTTTAAAAGGGTGTGTACCGGCCCCAACGGTTTCACCAGCGGATCGACCTCCCCCGCAGCCACGTTCCGATAAACCAGCCAGCCCAACCCGAGGCCGCCCAACGCCACGACCAGCGACGTCAGCAGCGGCCACCAACTAAAAGCGACGGCTTCCGGCTCCGTCAGCAGCGTCGCGCCGACGAAACCGTGGAACCAGTTCGGGATCAGTCCGCCCAGAACGGGGAATTGCTGCGGGATGCCGACCCAGCCGAAGCCGATTGCAAAAACCGACAGGATGACCAGCGGCCCGGTCATGGTCCACGGCGTCTCAGAGGCTTCTTCCGCAGCCGGGGTGCGGGCTTCGCCCAGGAAGGTCAGTGTGATCTGACGCATGGTGTAGAAGGCTGTCAGCAGGGCGGCAACAGCCAGGGTCAGGAAAACCAGGATGTGACCACCGCCAAAGGCTTCGGCCAGGATTTCGTCCTTCGACCAGAAGCCCGCCGTAATCAACGGGAAACCCGAAAGGGCGAACCCGCCGATCAGGAACGTCCAAAAAGTAATTGGCATTTTCTTGCGCAGGCCGCCCATGTTGAACATATCCTGCGGGTCGACGTGTTCGCCGGTGTGCAACACGCCATGCTCCACGCCATGGATGACCGAGCCGGAACCGAGGAAGAGCAGCGCCTTGAAGAAAGCGTGCGCCACCAGGTGGAAGGCCGCCGCCACGTACGCGCCCATGCCGAGCGCGGCGATCATGAAACCGAGTTGCGAAATTGTCGAGTAGGCCAGCACCTTTTTGATGTCGTTCTGCGCCACAGCGATGGTGGCCGCAAAGAGCGCCGTGAACGCGCCAATGAAGGCGATGACCGTCATGGCGGTAGTCAACGTGTGGCCGTCGAAATCCGCGGTGAAGAGCGGGAAGATGCGGATGACCATGTAGACGCCCGCCGAAACCATCGTAGCCGCATGGATCATGGCGCTGACGGGGGTCGGGCCTTCCATCGCGTCGGGCAGCCAGACGTGCAGCGGCCACTGCGCCGATTTGCCGACCGTGCCGATGAAAAGCAGCAGGCCGATCAGCCCGGCGGCGGTTAGGCCGAAGATGGCGGTATGCTCATTCGCAAGCTTCTGAAGATTAGCCGCATTATAGAAAATATCACGATAGTTCAACGACCCGATTCTTTCGTACAACAGGGCGATGCCCAGCAGCATGAACACGTCGCCGACACGGGTGGTCATAAAGGCTTTGATGGCTGCGTCGCGCGCCGTTTTCTTGGCGTACCAGAAACCGATCAACAGGTACGAGCACAGCCCCATGATCTCCCAACCGACGAAGAGTGTCAGCAGGTTATCCGAGACGACCAACGTATACATGCCGAAGGCGAACAGGCCGATAAAGGCAAAGAAACGCGAATACATCGGCTCGACGGACGGGACGGTGTGGCTGTGGCCGTGTTCCGTAACGGTTGCGCCGTGCGGCGGCAGGCCGGGCTGGTCGTGGTCGCCGGCGGGCTGGCCGAAGTTGTGGTAGCCGACGCTATAAATGAAGATCATCAACACAGTCCAGGCGACGAAGAACAACGTGATCGCCGAGAGCGGGTCGATCTGCACGCCAATCTTGAGGAAAGTGTCGCCGGTGGGCAGCCAGTTGATGGCGCTGGCGAAAATACTCTTGCCGAATTCCGGGGTGCGCAGCGCGGCAATGAAGACCGCCATGCTCCCCAACCACGAAAGCGCCGCTGCCCCTATTGCGAGACTGTGGCTCAAGGTCTTGCTGCGATTGGTGAACAGCACGATCAAAAAGAACGCCAGCAAGGGCGGGAGAGGGATTAACCAGATGATTGTTTCAGTTGCCATGAAGACTCCGGGGGCGTAATACGTGATGCGTAATCCGTAATGCGTAACACGTAACTTTTGGTGTCAATTACGCATTACTCGTTACGCATTACGTGTGAACCTACCACTTCATTAAGTCAATCTCATCCGCAATCACCGTGTTGCGGCGGCGGTAGACGGAGATGACCAGCGCCAGGCCAACGGCGACTTCCGCGGCGGCTACGGCGAAGACAATGATTGCAAAGACCTGTCCATCCATCAGGCCCGGATTGGACGAGTAACGCCAGAAAGCCACCAGATTCACATTGACGGCGTTCAGCATCAACTCAATGCCGAGAAAGATGGCAATCGCGTTGCGACGGGCCAGCACGCCAAACAGGCCAATGCTGAACAGCGCCGCAGCAAGATAGAGATACCAGGATAAAGGAATCATGCGCGTCTCCTATTGATGGTTTCTGGCAACGTAGACTGCGCCAACCAGCGCCGCCAACAGCAACACCGAGGCCACTTCGAAGGGCAGCACAAAGGCCTGCGGTGAAACGAGCGCATTGCCCAGCGCGAGCAGCGGGTCCAGGTTGGGCGGCAGCGCCCCCGGCAAATGGTTGAGCGAATAACCAAAACCGTTCAGGATGAACCCCAGGCCCACAAAAGTAAAAACGCTCAGAGCCAGCGCAACCGGCCAGGAGGCATTAACCTGCGGGCCATGATCGAGCATGTCCCTGCGGGTCAGCATGACGGCGAAAATGAACATAATCGCAATCGCGCCGATGTAGACCACCACCTGCACCACCGCCAAAAATCCGGCTTCGAGTAAAACGTAGAGAATGCCCACCCCAAACAGGGTGGCAATCAGCCACAGGGCGGCGTGGACCAGGTTGCGGCTCGTGACAACCATCAAAGCCGAGGCCACGATCAGCGCCGCGCTCACAATAAAAATGACTTGCGTAGCATCCATGAAAATTTGCTCCTCGACCTAATGATGCACAGCACTTTGCACAGCACTTTGCACAGCACTTTGCACAGCGCTTTGCACAGCACTTTGCACAGCGCTTTGCACAGCAGCATTTTGGGCAGCTTGCTGCACAGGTTCTTTGGCCTTCTGCTTGCGTCCGTAAACGCGCAGGATCTCGATCGTAATCCAGCCGATCAGGATATTCGACAGGAACATGCCGCCAACGTAAATCGGCCATTGCGGCGTATTGGCAAAGTCTTGCAACAGGCGGTTGACCATCGCTGTGACCATCAACAAGACAAAGGACAACGGCGTCAGGAATTTCCAGTTGAAAGCCAGCATGTGGTCGATGCGGATACGTGGCACGGTGTACTTGATCCACATGATGACCCAGTAGAAAAACACACCCTTCAACAACACGGCAACCGCGCCGAAGTAGGGCGAACTGGCCATCCAGCCAAGCCCCGGAATTCTCTCGACGCCGAAAAAGCTCCAGCCGCCGAAGAACAGGATGCCGATGAATGCGCCGAACGTAAAAGCGTGCAGCAACTCACCCGCAAAAAACAGGCCGAATTTCATGCCGGTATATTCGATGTGATAACCGGAGACAATTTCCGATTCGCCTTCGTTCAGGTCGAACGGGGAGCGCCCCAGTTCGGCAATCGCGGCCACCAGGAAGATCAACGCGCCCAGCGGCGAAAGCCAGAAAAACCACACGCCGCCCTGCGCTGCAGTGATCGTTTTCAGGCTTAACGAACTGGCCAGGATGGTGGGGATCAAGAGCGCCGCGATCATCGGGATTTCGAACGAAAGCATGGTCGCCACTTGGCGGTACGCGCCCAGCACGGCGTATTTATTGTTCGAGGCCCAACCGGCCATAATAATGGAAAGCGTCCCCAACGCCCCGGCAGCCACCAGGTAGAGCAGGCCCACGTTCAGGTCGGCGCCGTAAACGGTCGCGGCCAGCGGAATAACGGCCCACAAGAATATCACCGAAGCCAGCGAAAGGATCGGGGCCATATTAAAGACGACTTTATCCGCGCCGGTGGGCGTGATGTCTTCTTTAATAATCAGCTTGATAATATCGGGGATGGGCTGCAACAAGCCAAACAGCCCAACGCGGTTCGGGCCAAGCCGGCCCTGGAAGCGCGCCACCACCTTGCGTTCCAGCCAGACCAGCATAATGTCAATCGTCATCGCTACGATGATGAGCACAACAATGCCGACCAGAATGAGCAATACATTTGCGACTGCTCCCGGTAAACCCCAACCGGTGAGTAGCTGCATCAACCAGTCGTAAACCATTTTGATTGGATCGGTCAAAAATAAATCCATGAAGCTTTCCTCCAGCGCAATTTCTACCTTGAAACGTAACTTCTCAATATTTGGTGGTTGAGCGGCACCCTGAGTTCATCGAAGGGTAGGCAGCGGTGCTGTCCCGCTGCCGTGTCGAAATCACCTGTAAGAACAACCCCCAAAATTTTGAGATGATACCTTGAAACAGACAAGTAAAAGGCTGGAGGGGTAGCCTCTCAGCCTTTGGTTTACGAGTTAGCGATTTAGGCCCACTCCAGCATCCCTTTTCGCCAGGTATACACCAGTCCCACAACCAGGATCATAATGAAAAGAACGCCCTCGAAGACGGCAAAGATCGGCAGCGCTTTCAACGACAAAGCCCAGGGAAAAAGGAAGACCGTCTCCACGTCAAAGACCAGGAAGACCAGCGCGAAGATATAATAATCGGCCCTGAACTGCACCCAACTGTCCCCGACGGTTTCCATACCGCATTCGTAGGTGCTTTGCTTGATCTTATTCGGTTTTTTGGGGGATATCAGTGCGGAAAAAACAATCGGCACAATCGGAATGATCGCTCCGACGACTAAAAATAAACCAATGTAGAGCCAGGGATTTTGCATGAAACAACTCCTTCAAGGTCAAGCTTTTTACCGCTAAAGCAAGCGTGATTTTATCACATGCGCGATTGGTGGATACTTACCGATGTAAGTAATTCCGAGTGATGCTTGTCATATATATCATCGGATGGGCTTCAACAACCCGGCGCATTTCTTCCAAAACCATTTGAGCGCATCGATCAGGAAAGGCAGGTCGAGCAGTGCGCTAACAAACACGCCCACCAGCCCCAATCCGCGCGCCGCTTCGGCCCGCAGACCGAATAAAGTAGTCGACTCGATCTCGATCTCCTGCGCCGAAATGGCCTGACGGACTTCCGGCCCGCCGTCTTTGGGGACAAAACGCAGGTAGAACCAGAGCGTCCCTTTGAAGCGGCCCGCCTCGTTGGGCTGTACGCTCCAGAAAAAGGTGACGCTTTGGCCGGGGAGCAGCGGCTCGCTGACGGTATCCGGCGGGCGGACCTGGATGCCGCCCATCTCCAGCCGCGCTTCGGCCAGCACATGATGTGTATCGTAGACGCTTGGGATGCCGGCGACCTGCCTGTCCATTTCGACGGTCAGGCGCACCCGGTCGGCTTCGTCCGCGCGGATGACGGGGGGATAATCGATGCTGAGGCTGCGCATTTCGGGCACGGCTGCGGCAGACTGCGTGGCAGCCGCCGGCGGCGTGGGCAACTGCATCTGCGTCGGCTGGATGATTTGGCGGCGGACGGCGCGGGCGGGAGTCGACAGGCTCCAGGTCAGCAGGGTCAACGAAAACGCGGTGACGGCGATGGCGAGGATCAATCGCAGGGGGATGCGGGACACGGGCGTGATTATACTCCCGGCAACAGGACGAGTGCCCACGTAGCGCTTTTCTTAAAGTCTTTTTTATCCACGAAGTTCACGAAGAAACACGAAGTTTAAAATCTTTTCTTTGCGTTCTCTGGCACTGCCATGACTTTAAGAAAGGCGCGCCGCTGCGCGTCCACCTTACCCAAAACGGAACGATGGGGTAATTCCTGGGTTGTTGCTTACACCTTCACTCAAGCCAAAAGGAGATCGTACTTATGGACAAAACCTTCGCAATGTGGCGAAAAACGTTTACGCAACTGATCAAAATGGACGACAAAACGGAATGGGACAAACTGGACCTGCTTTCAAAATGGTTCGTTGCCACACGTTCGGCTGTCGGGCGCATCACACTTTATTCCGGTTTTATCGGTGGGTTGTATGCCTGGCAAACCCTGCGCCCGGCAGGCAAACCGTTCGACTTCCTGACGTGGATTATTCTCATCCTGGGGTTGTTCATTGCGCACGGCACAAACAATCTGCTCAACGATTACACCGACTTCAACCGCGGGATCGACAAGGATAACTACTTCCGCACACAGTACGGCGTGCATCCGCTGGCGCAGGGTTTTTGGAGCAAATCCACGCACCTGAAATGGTTTGCCGTCAGTGGGGCGCTGGCTGCGCTCTCGGGCGTGTACGCGCTGTTTTATACCGGCTTTTCGCCGGTAGTGATCTGGCTCTTTGGCATTGGCGCGTTCATCTTGCTCTTTTATACCTTCCCGCTCAAATATTTTGCCGTCGGCGAACTCTCCATCTTCCTAATTTGGGGGCCGCTGATGATTGGGGGCGTCTACTTCGTGCTGACCGGACAATGGAGCTGGGCTGTGATCCTGGCCAGCATCCCGATTGGCGCAACGGTGGTCACCATCAACCTGGGAAAACATACCGACAAACTGCGCGAAGACAAGGCGAAAGGCGTTTACACCCTGCCGGTTCTGGTCGGCGAAACGGCGGCTCGCTATATCACCCTATTTGCGATTGCGGCGGCTTACCTCATTACCCTTTACCTGGTTTTCGTGACGCACTTCTTCACACCGGTGATGCTGCTCATTCTCCTGGCCTATAAACCTGCCCTGGCTCTCTTGCAACGCTTTTCCAAGCCCCGCCCCACCGAACCGCCCAGCGGCTATCCCATTTGGCCGCGCTGGTTTTCGACGGTGTGCTTTGTCCATAATATTGCTTTCAGCAATTACTTTGTGCTGGGGCTGATCATCGACACGCTGTTGAAGACCTTCCTGCCCAAGTTTTGGTAAAAAATTGATTTTTGGCCCCCCCAAAATCATCCGGTGGAAACTCCACCGGATGATTTTTTAGCGTCAAGGCGCGCAAAATATTCTTATGAGATTTAAGTATCTTTTCAATAATCGGTGGTTGAGTAGGCGGCAATGCTGTTTCGCCGCCGTATCGAAACCACCTTCGACAACAATTCCCCCGAAATATTGAAAAGATACAGATTTAATCCTTGACAAATAGACAATTGTCTATATAATAACCCATAGAAGGTGATCGATATGACTGTATTGGATGCTGTTGACTTTGCCAAAGCGCTTGCCGACGAAACCCGCCAGAAAATCATGAAGCTGTGCTGCTGCGGCTGGGTTTCGGTGACGGAGATTGTCGACCAACTCAACGTCACCCAGCCGACGGTTTCGCACCATTTGGCAATCCTGCGTGACAGCGGGCTGGTGAACGTGCGTCACGAGGGCAAGCAAACCTTCTACTCGCTCAACCAGGAGAGCGTGGCCGTCTGTTGCGGCCAGTTGATGGTCAAATTTGCGCCGGAGGTGAAACCCGCCAAGACCGAGAACGAAACAACCAAGCCTTAAACATCGTCCGGGACGCATGGGATTTGCTGCGGCCCACTTTTTTGCCCAAATACATAGACGGTTATCTATGGGTATCTACAGGACGGGTCAGGACGTGTGCCCGCAAGGGTAGACCCTGTCCAAACTGAATATAAGGAGACTAACATGATCCAAACCCCCACCCCCATTCACGAAGCAGTGCGCGAACATTACGCGGCCCAGGCGCGCGCTTCCAAATCTTGCTGCGGGCCGTCCGATTCAAAGAAAAACAAACTTTACGAGAAAGAGATGCTGACGACCCTGCCCGACGATGTCGCCAATTTCAGCCTGGGATGCGGCGACCCGATCACCCTGGCGGCGCTGGCCCCCGGCGAAACGGTGCTCGATTTAGGCTCCGGCGGCGGCCTGGATTGTTTCCTGGCCGCCCAAAGGGTCGGCGCAACCGGTCGGGTAATCGGCGTCGACATGACGCCTGAGATGCTCGAGCGCGCCCGCGCCAGCGCCGTCCGCCTGGGCATCGCCAACGTGGAGTTCCGCGAAGGCTATCTCGAAGCCCTGCCGGTGGACGACGGGAGCATCGACGTGGTCATCTCGAACTGCGTCATCAATCTGTCGCCAGACAAACCGCAGGTCTTCAGGGAAGTCTTCCGCGCGCTGCGAAGTCCCGACCCCAAGTCGGGGAAGCCGGGCGGACGCATCGCCGTTTCAGACATTGTCAGCAACGGCGAGATGGCCGCCGCCCTGCGCTCGAACATGGAAGCCTGGGGCGCATGCATTGCCGGGGCGCTGGACGTGGCCGAATACACCGCCGGGTTGACCGCCGCCGGGTTCGTGGACGTGAAAGTCCAGCCCAAAGACGCCGGCGGGAAAATCCTTTCGGCGCTGCCGTTTGGCGTGCCGTTTTCGGCCACGATCACGGCGCGAAAACCCGAATAACGTAGGTGGGATTTGCCCCCCCGCCAGACAACAAAAAGTCCCTGAGACGTGAGTCTCAGGGACTTTTTGTGCCGTACAGTTGGGTTTAGCGAACGACTACGACGTTGCTGGCCTGGGGGCCTTTGGGGCCGGCGTCGACGTTGAATTCGACTTTTTGGCCTTCGTCCAGGTTCTTGAAGCCATCACCCTGGATGGCGGAGAAG
>JBARBA010000711.1:0-2897 GCA_049792555.1 Anaerolineales bacterium | reverse complement strand
CAATTGCCATGCGGTGCGCAGCTTCCCTGACCAGTCTTAATGCATCCTGGAGATTACTGACAATATCAACCGTAAGTCCGGCATCGGTCAACATTTCACCTAAAATCTGCTGCCAGGAACGGTCATCTTCCACAATCAGAGCGCGTGTGACAACCTGGTTCATACTGCTTCGCCTTTCTTTTCGGATTCGTGCGTACGCGGCAAACGCAATCGGAACGTCGTTCCGCGCAAACCGTCGCTTTCAACGCTGACAGAACCTCCCAGGCGCGCCATGAGCGTTTTCACCCACCATAAGCCAAAGCCGAGCTTGCCGGGCCGCGATGCTCCACGCCCCGAAAAATTCAACTCGAAAATATGGTCGTGCAAATGAGGTGGAATGCCCGGCCCGTTGTCACTGACACTGATATTCACCCAGGAATCACTTGCCGAACCGCTAATAATGATCTCTCCCTCTCCGTCCATGGCATCGGCGGCGTTATCCAGTAAATTGGTAAACACCAAAGAGAGTGTGCTCCCGCCCGCCAGGACCACCGGCAGGCTGTCGAGCGTTTCGAGGCGGACGTAGACCGAAGGGGGCAGTTTGGTTGCGTTAATGGCATCCAGCACACGGGGAGCAATCAATACCGGTTCCATGCGAATCGGACGCAGATGCGAAAGGCTGTCGCGCACGCTCTCCATGGCTTCGGTGGCGCAACGTTCGATCTCATCCAAATTATGCGCCAGGTAGGGGCTGGCAGTCAACGCATTCCCGCACTTATCTTCGATGCCTTGAATTCGCACCGGGATGGTGCCCACTTTGTTGTTGAGTTGATGCAGGAGATTGGATGCAATATCGCCCACAGCGGCAAAAGTCTCAGCCACCGAACGCTGCTCCTGCGCAGCCAGCAAGGCCTCCTGGCGGGCGGCGTTCTGGTAGGCGAGCACGGCATAGTCGGCCAGGCAGATCAGGACTTTTTTGTCCCATTCCGAATCTGCGAAATGCCCGGTAGCGCCGGTGGAACTGTATACGCTGAAAGCTCCGAGGGGCTGTTCCTTTTCCCCTGCCAAAAGCGGAACGATCAACGCGCGCGCCCAGTTTTGCATCTGGGCCAGGTCTGGGCGGTAGAAACGTTCATCAGAACGCACGTCATCCGCTATGACGGGCACCCGGTTCAAAACAGCCTGACCTGTAAGACTGCCTTTCAGCGGAATGCGCTCTCCATGTTCGTATCCCTGACTGGATGCTTCCAAAACAAGTTCTCCGTCTTTCAACGCCCAGATCGTGCTGGACGAGGCGTCCAGCAAATCACAGGCCAGTTCGGTGAGATGGATCAGCACCTTCTGCGAAGGCTGTGTCAACAATAAACGGGCCACTTCTTGCAGGGCGTCGAGCAAACGCACTTCCTGAATGGCAATGACGGCCTGGGTCGCCAGGGATTGCAACGTGCGGCTATCTTCTTCGGCAAACGCGCCGACGTTCGGACTTTCGAGGTTTAGGACGCCCTCCAAACGCCCGCTCGCCCCGATGATGGGCACGGCCAGTTCGGAGCGCATGCGCAGTTCGGCGTCCAATGGATAGTAAATTTGCGCCCAGGGTTCTGTGTTCAAATCGGCGATACAAATTGGTTCGCGATTACGCGCCACCCACGACATCACGCTATTGGCTTTGATCGGCAATGTTTCAACCATTGGGCTGCCCAAATGCTCGCCCGCAATGGCGCGCGTGATCAAAAGCTGACCGGTGCGATCCACCAAGCGAAAGTTACCGTATTGCGCGCCGGTAACTTCCAACGCCATTTGAAGGATGGCCTTAAGGGTATCTTCCAGGCGCAACCGGGACGAGATCAACATCCCGGCATGTCGCAGACGGACCAACTCGTCATCTTTGCGCGCCAGATTGCGCTGCATACTTGCCAGGTTATGGGCATGGTAAATTGCCATGCCTGCCAGGTTAACAAAATTATCCAGCATGAGCAACTCAATCTGGCTGAATTCACGATGATCGCGCAAGTAAACGTATAGAACGCCAACCGGTTCATCGGCCACAATCAGCGGGAAACAACACATGGAACTGGCTCCCGCCGAGGCCCTGGCAGGATGAATGTCTATTTCGGGTTCTTCATAGGAAAGGACGCGCCGCCGTTGGGTAATAGCGCGCACTCCCAGGCCATTCGAGCGCGGCGCGTCTCCTGCTGCGGATTGGTTCCACTCCCCGGCGGAAACGCGTGAGGTAGGGTCAAAACCGTCGACAAGTTTATTGTATGTATATATCACCGCCGAAGCGCCCGGCACAACGTGCGTAGCACTCTCGACGATCATATTCAACGTCTCCTCAACGTTGTTGGAACCATTGGAGCCGATGTGATTCATCGTCGCGCCAATCTGGTTCAGGCTGGCGAGCACTTCAAATAAACGCGGATCAGTTCCAGAAGATGCCATAAAATTACCCATGCTTAATCGATTGTATCATTCCAAAAACCGGATGAATGATTGCGGTTGAAACCGGTTTGCATTTATGGCTCTCCCGTTTCTGGCGGGATTTCCACAGATTTACCCTACAGGCGCGATGTCTGCGGATGGGTTTTGGCCCTTTTCCGTTAAAAACGAAAGAACCGTATTTATACCCGTCACGGTCACAAATTGCGCTTTTATTGAGCGAGAAGACGCAATTTGTGACCGCGGGCATTATATTAAACGCTACAAAAGCCTATTTGTTGAAAAGGCCGAGGGTGCTCCTCGGCCTTTTCGTCATTGATTTTCTTTCGTGAGTTGCGACCGAGAAATAATTCTCTTAGCAATCGTAGTAAAGGGTAAATTCGTATGGAGTCGGGCGCACACGGATCGGGTCAAGCTCGGCCTCGCGTTTGTAGCTGATATAGGCCTCGAGCAGGTCAGCGGTGAAGACATCGCCCTTGAGC
>JBARBA010000710.1:0-14001 GCA_049792555.1 Anaerolineales bacterium | reverse complement strand
TTTCACTTCCAACGATCAACCCATCACTTTCTCTTTTTTCAAATTCTCCAACATCCTCGGCTCCACCGGGTAAGCTCCCGGCGCAAACGTCTCGCCGCTCAACATCTCGTAAATCGTGATGTAACGCTGCGAGGCCGCCGCCCACAACTCGGCGGATAACACCGGCGGCTCACCCTCGCCCTGGAAGCCGCGTTCGGCGTACGCCCGGCGCACCAGTTCCTTGTCGAAGTTCTCCGGCTCCTGGCCCGCCGCCATGCTGGCTTCGTAAGCGTCCGCTTTCCAGAAGCGCGACGAATCGGGGGTATGCACCTCGTCGATCAGCAGCACACTCCCGCCTGCCCCAGCATTTTCGGGGTCGGCAGCGCGCCCGAACTCATACTTGGTATCCACCAAAATCAGCCCGCACCTGGCAGCCAATTGCTGTCCGCGCTTGAAAATCGCCAGCGCCGCGGCCTGCACTTGCTCCCAGGTGGGCGCATCGAGAATGCCCTTTTCGACCACTTCGGCCACCGTCAGACGCTCGTCATGTCCGGTGACGGCTTTGGTGGTGGGGGTGATGATCGGTTCGGGCAGCGCCTCGTTTTTGTGCAACCCGTCGGGGAAGGTGTAACCGTAAATCTCGCGCTCGCCCAACGAATAACGGTACCAAAGCGCCGTCGTGGTCACGCCGGTGATATAGCCGCGCACTACCACTTCCACCATCAACGGATCGACGGTCTTCACCACCGCCGCGTTCGGGTCGGGGATCGACAGGATGTGGTTCGGGATAATGTCTCGCGTCTGGTCAAACCACCAGGCGGAGAGTTGGTTCAGCACCTGGCCTTTGTACGGAACCCGCATCAGGATGCGGTCGAACGCCGACAACCTGTCGGTGGTGACGATCAGCCGCCGCCCCTCTGGCAGGTCGTACCAGTCGCGCACCTTGCCGCGCGTTTTGCCCGCCAAAGGCAGGTTGGTCTCGTTAAGAGCCTGGGGCAATAATTCAATAAGTTTATTTCTTGAAATCATGGCAGCCTCGCTTATGGAATTACAGATTGGATGCGTATTTCACGCCATTGGCAAACAACGCCAGCCCGCTTTGGCCGGTTTCGCCGCGCGCGTGGCGCGGATGCTGGTAAGCATAAATGTGGTTCTCCGGGTGCGGCATCAGCCCAAGCACATTGCCCTGCGGGTTGCAAATCCCGGCAATATCCAGCGCGGAGCCGTTCGGGTTGGCGGGATATTCGCCGCGCGAAGGTTCGCCATCGGTTTGGACGTAGGTCAGGGCAACCTGATCCAGAGAGGAGAGAGTCGAGAGCAGGGAATGGTCAGACACCTGGAAGTTGCCTTCGCCGTGCGCAACCGGGCAAGTGACGTTATCAACCAACCCCTTTGTCCAAACGCAAGTCTGGGAAATTGGCGCAAGTGTCACCCAGCGGCACTCAAAGTGCCCTTGGGCATTAAACGTCAAAGTCGCCCGCGCGTCGCTATTCTCTACTCTCTTTTCTTTATTCTCTCCGGTTTTCCCCGGAAGAATCCCCGACTTGACCAGCGCCTGGAAACCGTTACAGATACCGATCACGGGCTTCCCGGCGGCGACGAAGGCGTTGATCTCGTCGGCGAAGTAAGAGTTCAGGTCGATGGCGAGCAGCCTACCCGCGCCGAGCGCATCGGCGTAGGAAAAGCCGCCGGCCACCACCAACATCTGATAATCGGCCCAGCGCTTTTTGGCGCTGCGCAGGTCGTTGAGCGGCACACCTTCGGCGCTGGCGCCGGCCAGTTCGAGGGCCTGCATAACGTCGTAATCGCGGTTCGTGCCGCGGGCTTGAAGGACGAGGGCGTTTGGTTTCATAGCGTCACATTCCAGACAGTCACAAGATCGTCAACAGGCACAAAACCGATTTCCTTGCCTGCCTTGTTGACGATAAAATTCGGCTCAGTTTCTACGGTGGCTATCCGCAGTTTTGGTAAATTTTCAAACAGCGCTTCGAAAGCCGCCGTATTTTCAGGGCTGACTTCCACCAATAAACAGCCGTTGGTCTCGCCGAACAAGGCGCGCAGCGAATCTTCGACGGGCAGTTCCATCGTCAACCCCAAGCGCCCGCCGATGCACATCTCCGCCGCAGCGACGGCCAACCCGCCTTCCGACAGGTCATGGCACGAGCGCACCAGTCCCTGCGTGATGGCTTTGTGCAGCGCGCGATAGAGCGCGGGAGCGTGCTCGGAAATACCGGGAACAGAATCATCGACAATGGCCGACGGCCCGTGTGTGATGGAAGAATCTACGGTTAGCGATTTATGGTCAGTGGCTACCAGGGCATAATGCGACCCGCCAAACACCGGCGCAAAATCGCCGATCAGGTAAACCGGGTTCCCGGCTTCCTTCAAATCCATCGTGACCGATTGGTTCACATCGTCGATAATGCCCAGGGCCGAGATCAACAGCGTGGGCGGGATGGAGTGACGCAAGCCGTCAGAGCCGAGGTATTCGTTGTTGAGCGAGTCCTTGCCGGAGACAAACGGCGCGCCGTAGCGCAGGGCGGCGGCGTAACAGCCGCGCGAAGCCTGCACCAGCGTGCCCATCGTTTCAGGACGCAGCGGGTCGCCCCAGCAGAAGTTGTCGAGGATGGCGATGCGCTCCGGGTCCGCGCCAACGGCCACAGCGTTGCGGATGGCCTCGTCGATAACGGCGTGCGCCATCAGGGTCGCGTCGCGTTTGCCATATTCCGGGTTGACGCCGTTCGAAAGCACAATGCCGCGCGTCCCTTTGGTGCCAATCGGCTTGAGCACGCAGGCATCGGACGGGCCGTCGTTCTGCGCGCCGGTCAGCGGCTTGACGACCGTGCCGCCCTGCACTTCGTGGTCGTAAATGCGGATGACCGCCGACTTGCTGGCGATATTGGGATGCGAGAGCAGGCGCAGGGTCAACGCGCCAAAATTGAGCGGGGCCGCTTCGCCGCGACCTTTCGACCAGAAATCGTCCTGCGGGCCGCTCTCTTCAGCCGCCTTTTCGACGGGACCAATCACGGCCTGCAAGTGACGCTGCGGGATGCCATCATGCACGAACTCGTTATCGAGTTCGAGCACAACCTTCTGCCCGTAGCGCACGACGATGCGTTTGGTATCGGTGAACGCGCCGATGTCGGTCAGTTCGGTGTCGAAGGTGTCGCACAACTCCTGCACCGCCGCCACCTTTTCGGGGGAGACAGCCAGCACCATGCGTTCCTGCGCTTCGGAGAGCCAGATTTCCCAGGGAGCCAGGCCCGGATACTTGAGCCGCACGCTGGTCAAATCGACGTCGCCGCCGATCTTGGAGGTCATCTCCCCCACCGCCGAAGACAGCCCACCCGCGCCGCAGTCGGTAATGTCGGTGTACAGGCCCAGGTCACGCGCGCGGACGATGACATCGATCAAACCCTTTTCAGTGATCGGGTCGCCGATCTGCACCGACGCCCCGGAGACTTCTCCCGTTTGCGCGTCCATGGTCATCGACGAGAAGGTTGCGCCGCGCAGCCCGTCGCGCCCGGTGCGCCCACCAAGCACAATTACGCGGTCGCCGGGGCGCGGGCTTTTGATATGTTTGCCTTTGGGCGCAAGGCCCACACAGCCGCAAAAGACCAGCGGGTTGGCAGTATAACCTTCATCGTAAAGGATCGCGCCGTTGACGGTGGGGATGCCGATCTTGTTGCCGTAATCCTGCACGCCCGCCACCACGCCCGATTGGATGCGGCGCGGATGCAGCACGCCGTCCGGCAGCGTATCGGGGTCCATGTGCTGCGGACCAAAGCACAAGACGTCCGTTGCAGCGATGGGTTTGGCCGAGACGCCGATCACGTCACGGATCACGCCGCCAACGCCGGTGTTCGCGCCGCCAAAAGGCTCAATCGCCGACGGGTGGTTGTGCGTCTCCACCTTGAAGGAAACTTCGTATTCGTCGTCGAAATCCAGGATCCCGGCGTTATCCACGAAGGCGGAAATAACGAACGGGGCGTTGATCTTCTCGGTGGCGGCTTTCAGGTAAGTCTTAATCAGAGAATCGAGTGTGGAGACCCCGCCCTGCTCACTAATCTCTATCTTGGCCTTAAACGTCTTATGCCCGCAATGCTCCGACCAGGTCTGGGCGATCATTTCGAATTCGATGTCGGTCGGGTCGCGCCGGACTTTCGTGAAGTAATCCTGGATGGCTTTCATCTCGGCCAGGTCAAGGGCGGCGCGGCGCTCTTTGGAAATGGCCAGCAATTGCTCGTCGTTCAGGCCGCGCACGGGAATAATCTCGGTCTGTCCGCTGGATTCGGCTTCGAGCGGGAAGGCCGGTTCGATCTCGCCAACAACGTAGCGCTGAATGACGGCGTTCGCCAGCAGGCGCTGCGCCAGGCGATGACCGGCCACATCGTTGCCACCCTCGACGATATAACGGAACCCGGTGGCGGCGCGTTGGACGCCCCGGAAGCCAAGTTCGCGCGCTGCGCGGACGATTTCACCGGCCACCGGGTCGGTGACGCCGGGGCGGAAGGCAACTTCCACAATAACGGAACCAGGTTTACGGGCTTCGCCGTGAGCGCTCAGCCGAACGGGAGTGGGGACTTGCCCCGCTGGATTTGCGGGGTGCGTGAACTCAGTCGCTTCAACAGACTGTGTGACCGGGTCGGTTAAAAGTGTGAGGGCCAACCGTTGCAACTCATCCTGCGACAATTGGCCCTCGACAAAGTACAGGTCCTGGCATTCAATGCGTCGCAGGTCGTTGAACCTGAGCGCGCGCGCATCGGCAAGCAGCCCAGCCGAACGCGGATCGTGCTGATTAAAACGAACTACAAAACGATAGATGGGCATATGTTATTCCTGGTAAGGGGTCGGTTGATTGTACAATGGCTGGCAGGTGTCGTCAACCTGTTTGGGCCAGGCCGGGGAAACTTTAAGGAAATTGGAATGTGAGCATGTATCTCTTCAATAGTTGATGGTTTCGGTACGGCGGCGGGACAACACCGCCGCCTACTCAACCACCGATTATTGAAAAAATACCGTTAGTTTTCAAAAACCAGCTTTTCCGAGAAGAAAGGCAGCATGAACGCGCGGATGCGTTGCTCGAGGCTGGCCTGCGGGTCTCCGAGGAAACTGACCAACTGGTTTGGGACGCCGATGGCGGTCAATTGCGCGGAAAAATATTGGCAGCCGCGCGGAAGCCAGCGGTATGGATCGTTTGCGCCGTAATCAATGGTGATGCCGTTCAGTTTCAACAAGTTTTCTTTATGAGCCTGAACTTTGTCTGGGATGTCGCCGAACCCGGCTTGCCAGCGCTTCCAGATGGCTTCATCGCGGGACAATTGGCCGTTCTGCCTGCGATAGGGATAGTCCACGTAAGGCGGCCCGGCCTGCGGGTCGGGGACAAAGGCCGCGCCATAAGCCAACGCAAACTGTTCCTCGCCCGCGTTGTTCTGCATGTCTGAAACAGCCTCATCCGGCGGCAGGAGCGACTCGCGCGCCTGTAAATCCACAAAGCCGTCGGCCATGCCCGGCGGGGAAAACACGGGCGAATCGGCCAGGCCGTTATCGTCGAACAGATAGGGACTCAGGCTGTAGACTGCGCCGAAAACATCCGGGTGGCGCATGGCCAGGCTCAACGCGCCGAAGCCGCCCATGCCATTCCCGCCAATCCCACGCGAAGCAGGCCTGGCGATGGTGCGGTAATGCGCGTCCACGTAGCCGACGACGTCCTGCGCGACGAAACCGTCCCAGTTGCCGGTGACGGGCGAGTTGACGTAGAAGCTGCCGCCAAGCGTGTTGACGCCGCTGACGATGACAATCATCATCTCTTTGACGTAACCAGCCTCGATGTCTTTTTGGATGCCTTCGGGGCGAAGAGCCACCGGGACGCTCTGGACGCCAAAATCAAGCAAATAATAAACAACCGGGTAGCGTTTTTGAGATTCAGAAGAATACGAGGCCGGCAGGTAGACCACAAGGTCGCGTTCAAGGGCTTCGCCCAACAGGTTGTTCGCCAGCGCCGGGGCAGAAATGCTCACAGAGTACACTTGCGGCGCAACCGGGGAAACCGTGAGCGATGGCGTGGGCGTGCCGGAGGGAAGTCGGGCCAATATAGGGGTGACTGGCGCAAGCGTCCTGGTTGGGGAGAGCAACGCTCGCCTGGCAACCCTGGTAAGAGCAACCGATGTTTGCCTTATAGCTCTGGCAGGAATAGTGGGGGTGGATGTGGCGGTTTTCGCAGGAGGCGGGGTTGGCAGCACCGCCTGGATCATGGCGCAGGCGAGCAGGGGCAGCATCAGGATGCTCAATACGCTGAGAGAGGTGGCAGTTTTGGTAAACATGCGTGTGGTTTCCTATGAAACTTATGCCCCAGAAAGGTCTTAATTGGTGTTCAGTAGTTCGCTTTCAATTCGCTGGCAGGCAGGAAAATCTGGCCTTCCTGGGCGTCGCCGACTTTACTGACACGCTCAGGGTGACGCCCGGCTATGTAGGCCATGCAGGCGGCAGCGATGGCGTCCAGTTCTTCAGCGGTGTAGATTTGCTCAAGCGGCAAGGCGCCTTTGAGCAGTTTGTGGCGGGTGATTTCTTCGAAGAATTCCATGGGGTCGCGGATACCCAGGCCCTGTTCGTACAAGGCAAGTTGGCGCTGCTGGCGTCCTTCCAGGGTGGACCGGGCGAGCGGGGCCTGACCGAGCAACACGCAAAAAACAGCGTGGGGGTGAGTCTCAAGCCATTGGTGAGCGGCATCGGGGGTGGGCCAGGGCGCAAAACCTATGTCTTGGATGCGGCGGTAAAAGTCGAAGCCGGCCTGCACCCAGTTTGCGCAAAATTCTTTGCGCGAGGGGGTCATGGCAATGTTGATGCCGCGCGCGCGCAACTGGTGTTCGGCCAAGCGCATATCCAGGCTGCGGCCAGCGGTGCGCAAAGATGGCAGGTTCTGATCAAGCTTGTCCTGACGCACCAAACCAATGCTTGGACGCGGCGGGGCGTTGACGGCGACAATCGCGCCGGGCTGGCCGGCAATGAATGCCAGCGCGTCTTCGGCTTCGCCGTCTTTGAGCGCGACAAGTTTGCCGTTCTGGTCAAGGGCGGCGTAGGTGAAGGGTTTGCGACCACCGGATGGGTCTACACCGATGAAAAGAGTTTTGTCAAATAACATGGTTGGGTGTCAAATCAGGTAAAATCTTGCAGGTGAGTTTCTGTCAGCGGACGTGTGCCCGCCAGGGTATGCGGGAGCGGACGCTACGCAAAGCGGATAAGCGGATATGTATCCGCGAGCGAAAAGTGGTCTGGCTTTGCTTGCATCATCCCTGTCCCGTGTGAGAACAAGTGTAGATGCAAAACGGAATTTGCGCAACCCGAATAACCATATTCAGTGCATTTCAAAATGAGGCCGGTAAAAACTATGGATAAAATTTTGATCAGGGATTTACGCGTGACAGGCATCATTGGCATCCATGATGATGAGCGCAACACGCCGCAGGAGATGCTGATTAATATCAGCCTGTCCACCGACACGCGCCGGGCCGCAGAAACGGACGATATCCGCGATTGCGTCAACTACCAAACCATAGCGGAACGGGTAAAGGGACACGCAGAAACGTCGAAACGGTTGACGGTGGAGGCCCTGGCCGAGGATATCGCCCGGATTTGCCTGGAAACGTCGCAGGTGCGGCGGGCACTTGTCAGGGTACAGAAAACCCAGGCTATCGCGTATACGGGCGCAGTTGGCGTGGAGATCGAGCGGGAAAATGTTTGAGCCGGAGAAATTTGGTTAAACTGAGCCGCCGCCAGACCAATAGCATCCCTTTTTGTCCATTAAATTCTCAAAGCGGATGCGCCGCGCGAGATATTGTCGAGAAATTCCTGACGGGTGGCGAGGTTGGAGCGGAACGCGCCGTGCATGGCGGAGGTGGTCATGCGGGCGTCGTGTTTTTTGACGCCGCGCATCATGGAACACAGGTGCATGGCTTCGACGACGACGGCCACACCCTGCGGCTGGAGCAGGTCGCGCAAAACGTCGGCAATCTGGCGGGTCATGCGCTCCTGGACTTGCAGGCGGCGGGCGTACATATCGACGATGCGCGGAATTTTGGAGAGGCCGAAGACTTTGCCGTTGGGAATGTAGGCGACATGGGCGCGGCCAATGAAAGGCAACATATGGTGTTCGCACAGGCTGTAAAATTCGATGTCGCGGACAATGACCATTTCATCGTACTTGACTTCGAAAACCGCGCCATTGACAAGCGCCACCGGGTCGGTGTGATAGCCGGAAAACAACTCGGCATACATATGGGCAACGCGCGCCGGAGTCTTTTGCAGACCTTCGCGCTGTGGGTCTTCTCCAATTGCTTTTAAAATCTGGGTGGTTGCCGCTTCAATTGCGTCGAAATCAATTCTGTCCTGCCAACCGGGTTCAAGCACGGCGTCGTCAAAGTCGAAGTTTTCCATAGGTCTCCGGTAAAAAATAGACTGGCCTTTACAAGCCAGTCTATTTTACTCTCAGTGAGGCGCGCCGGTCGGTTTAGCCTATGTAGGGTTCGATCAGGCCATAAGTCCCATCACGACGGCGGTAGAGCACGTTGATTGCGCCCGATTTGGCATTGCAGAAGATATAAAAATTATCGTGCCCGAGCAGTTTCATGTGTTCAATGGCTTCCAATTCATCCATGGGAATGACATCGAATTTTTTGCGGCGGGCGATAACAGGCGCAGCTTCGACTTCAGTCTCTTCAGGAATAGGTTCGATTTCGGCAGCGACATCCGCAGTAGATTTCCCGTCGCCCCGCCCCCTTGAGCGTTTCCCCTTAAAACGGTCAATCTGCCGGGAGAGTTTGTCAACGGTCGTATCCATCGCGGTGCGGATATCGTCGGCGCGCTCTTCGGCCCGCAGGATAAAGCCTTTTCCACGTACGGTCATCTGGGCCACATAACGATCCGTAGCGCTGCGGGCAGCTTTGACATAGGCCAGGTCAACACGGATGTCATCAATTTTGTCCAGGTGACGGCTAAATTTTTCGACCTTTTTCTCGACGTAGTCGCGAATATGGTCTGTCACTTCAAATTCACTTCCAAATATCTCGAGGTTTTGTGCCATGCTGACTCCTTATAGGATAGTGGGATGTAAATTATGCCCGTCAACGCAACGGGCAAGGAAAATTCAAGCGATATCCGGCCCGCGCCGGGAGATTGCTCTGGCCGCCGTCAAAGCATAGACCTGACAAGCCCCGGCTTCCACCAATGCCCTGGACGCGGAAATTAATGTCGCGCCGGTGGTGGTTACATCATCCATTAATAAGACTTTCTTATTCCGAACCAAGCGAGGATTTGCCAGGAAAGCATTATGCACATTTTCCCAGCGCTGTTTGGCAGTTAACCCAACTTGGGAAGGAGTGGATCGAATGCGCTGAAGTGCGCCCGGCGTATAATTCCATTGATGAATCATCGCAAGAGGGCGCGCAATCAAGTCAACCTGGTTATAGCCTCGCTCAGATAGCCTTTGTGAACTAAGTGGAATAGGGACGAGCATTTCCACATCCCAATTAAGAACGCGAACATATTTTGCCAATGGCAAAGCCAGGGCGTCTCCAAGGCCGATATCCCGGCGGTATTTGAGTTTGTGAAGAGCGGGGCGGACCGGATCACTAAAAACAACCCACGACCGCAGTGCTTGATAAGGCGGTCGTGATATCTTGCATTTTCCACATATACCGATTGCCATTTGTGGCTCTCCACAAATATCACAGACCAGCTCTGGCAGCAACGTCAAACTTTGCTGGCAGTGATCGCACCAACGCTCCCCCATTTTTCCACAGCCGCCGCAAGATGGTGGAAAGAGTAAATCCAACCCGGTCCACATCAAATGGTATAACTGGTAAGGTAAATTGAGTTTCAAGGTGAACTTTATGGCGCGCCGCCGAAGACACTTGTATGCATAATGGAGAAGGCGGCCGGGGTAAGCAACACGATAAAAATGGATGGGAAGATAAATCCAATCATGGGCAACAACATTTTGACAGGAGCCTGATGCGCTAATTCTTCCGCATATTGTCGTCGACGCATACGCATCTGATCAGCCTGAATACGAAGCACCTTTGCCATTGAGACGCCCAACTGTTCACTCTGAATGACAGCCGCAACAAAACTGGTCATTTCCGCAAGGTCAATACGATCGGACATACTTTTCAACGCATCACGACGCACCTTGCCAAGTTGAATTTCCCGGATGGCCCGCGCAAAAGCAAGCGATAGTTGATTTTCCCATTTTTCGGCGACGTTGGACATGGCTGCATCAAAACCAAGCCCGGCCTCGACGCATATGGTCAACAAATCGAGGGCATCAGGCATGGCTTTGCGGATTTCCAACTGACGTTTTGTTATTTCCTGGTTTAACCACAAGTCCGGGGCGAAATAACCTACAGCTGCGGCAATCAAAGAGTAAAGAATTGCCATAGGCATTTCTTGCTGGACGGCAGTAGGAAGAGCAAACATTACAAAGCCTAAAATGCCAAGCCCCGCCAGCCCGACAAAGTGCAAGGCAAAAAACATGGGCGCATCAATCCAGCCCGCTTTGCCGCTAAGTTCCAGTTTCCGCGTTATATCTTGAAGCTGATTCTGGGGGGTAATGCGTGTTGAAACTTCACCAAGCCGCCGCAAAACAGGATAAACCACACGTTCGACAAATGGCTGGGAAAGCTCAATATCATCCAACGAAACAGCCTCACCGCGCTGGGAGAACTCAGCAAGACGAGCCTGTAAAGGATCTTCATCATCCTTCGGAACCCGTTGGGCCACGTATATTAAAGCGATGGCAATCAATACCACCACAACAATTACAATGATAATAATAGTAGGTAGGTCCATCTTTACACCTGTATGTCCGCAATTTTCATCATAATAAAATACCCAATCGCAATCATGACCACACCAACTCCAATTGCGCTGAGTCCGCACACCAAATTCGCCGGCTGAAAAAATTGCCCCATATATTGTGGATTAACAAACCAAAGCAAGACAAATATGGCAAAAGGCACACCCGAAAGGATACGCCCTGACATAATGACTTGTGAGACCAGCACACGAATCTCACCCTTAATACGGATACGCTCGCGAATGGTAAATGCAATTGTATCCAAAATTTCTGCCAATGGACCACCGACTTCACGCTGAACATTGATTGCCGTGATTACAAAATCCAGGTCTTCGCTGGGAATACGCCGAATTAAATTGTCCAACGCCTTATCCATTGGAAGGCCCAACTGCATTTCCTGAACAACACGACGAAACTCATCGCTAATCGGAGCAGGAAGCTCCCTACTTACTGCTTCCATGGCTTGCATAGTAGAATAACCCGCCCGCAATCCATTTACCACCAGGTTAAGCATATCTGAAAGTTGATCGTTGAACTTCGCCAGACGCCGGCCTTGTTGAGAGCGGAGGTAAATGATGGGGGCAACAATCCCAGCGCCCGCGCCAAGCAGAAAGCTACCAATCTTATAATACAACTCAGTCCCTACAAAGAGGACCGCAACAGTGCCCAACACACTGGCTAATATCACAATGAAAAAGATAAACTCGCCGGGTTTAAATTTCATATCAGCCCTGGCAAGATTTCTGGAAATCCCATCGCCCCACGATGATTTTTCAACGCGCTTATTGACCCAATCAGAAAGCGCACCCTTTGCAGCCTTGGCATCGTCGGATGCCTTTTTATCTTCTTCCAGATATTTCCCCAAGCGCTCTTCCATCAAACCTCGTTCACTGGAAGACGAAATATAAACCCCTACCGCAATCGCGCTTACTAACACAATCGCGCCAATCAGTAAAATCATATACATCGACATAGTTCACCTGCGGTATCAGGAAAAGACACCGATTTAATAGCGGCGGTTACTTCCAACGCCAAAAATAGTTGGGGGCAAATGAATGCCAGATGCCTCGATTTTATCCATAAACTTTGGTCGCAAGCCTGTTGGCCGTAAACGACCTATCAATTTTCCATTTTCCATTCCTGTTTGTTCAAAAGCAAAAATATCTGTGGTTGTGATTACATCACCTTCCATACCGCTGACTTCAGTAATGTTGGTGACTTTACGTGTGCCATCCCTCATACGTTCCTGATGGCACACAAGATCGATGGCAGACGTAATTTGCTCACGGATTGCGCGAATCGGAAGATCCATGCCTGCCATTAAGGTCATTGTTTCCAAACGTGATAGCGTATCACGAGGGCTATTGGAGTGAGCTGTGGTCATAGAGCCATCATGACCAGTATTCATAGCTTGAAGCATATCCAATGCAGCTTCATCACGAATCTCACCGACAATAATACGGTCAGGACGCATACGCAAGGAATTAACCACGAGTTGGCGAATTGTAATTTCGCCGCGACCTTCAATATTCGCCGGACGTGACTCCAATGTCACGACATGTTCCTGGCGAAGTTGAAGTTCGGCAGCATTTTCAACCGTCAAAATGCGCTCGTCAGATGGAATAAAACTGGAGAGCACATTCAACAAGGTTGTCTTCCCCGAACCCGTACCGCCAGAAATGACAATATTCAATCGTGACATCACACAGGCTTTTAAAAACTCGACTGCTTCAGGTGTAACCGAGCCAAATTGAACAAGTTGATCAATTGTAATAGGCGTCTTGGAAAATTTGCGGATGGTCAATACTGGCCCGACAAGCGAAATTGGAGGAATAACAGCATTCACACGTGAGCCGTCAGGCAAACGAGCATCAACAAATGGGCTTGCTTCATCAATACGGCGACCAAGCGGCGCAACGATGCGATCAATAATACGCATCACGTGGTCATTACCTTCAAATGTTACCGGAACACGAACAATTTTACCCTTGCGTTCTACATAAATGTTTTTGGGGCCATTTACCATGATTTCAGTAATAGACTCGTCTTCCAACAAAGGTTGAAGCGGGCCAAAACCTAGAATTTCCGCAGCAATTTGTTCAAACAAACGTTGTTTCTCCGGGCGAGAAAGTACGATATTTTCCTCATTTAAAATTTGCTCAAACAACTCCATAATTGTACGGCGAACATCATCGCTTTTAGAAATATCCATTGAAGGGTCCAACTCAGCAAGGAGTTTATTTTGGACCCTGGTTTTTAAATCAAAATAGGTGCCGGCCGTCGGGGCAGTCGTTGGGGCGCTAACACGGCGAGCCTGCAATGAAGAAAGCCCCCCACCTGTATCACTGGTCCCGCCGCCAGATGAAGAAGCTGAATTCTGCTGATCAGCGGGACGGCCCTGACCCTCTTGAATACGTTTAAGCAAGGACATTCAATGCCTCCTGTAGCAGGAAAACTCAACTACTCATTTAGCTTGGAAAGTTGAGCACGAATAACCTCAGCCAAGCTAAAAACAGCGCGAGCGCACGGCTGAGTCATATTATCAATCATAAAGGGAACTCCACGATTGACAGAAGGGATTACAATACGTTCATCAAGAGGAATTACACCAACTATTTCCTGCTTTAAATTCTCACTAACTTTTTCTGGGGTGATAGAAATGCGTTTATCATAACGATTCATTACAAAACATATATGGTTACGAGAAACGCCTATTGTGCCAAGCAGATCGAGGAAGAGCCGGGCATTTTTAATGGCCGGAATATCCTGTGTGACCACCAAAACAACCACATCAGATATGTCCAACGCCGCAAGCGCAATATCGTTAAGGATATGTGATGCATCGACAATAACATAGGCATAAACCTGGCGCAAATATTTGAGGAGCTTCCCAAATTGATCGCTGTTTACGTGATCAGCATGTTCTGGACGTGACGGTGCCGCTAAAATCCGCAAACCCGAAGTTGCGTGCTTAATCAACACACTTTCTACAATCTCTGGCTCCAACTCATCAGCGCGTGGAGCAAGATCAAGGATTGTGTTTTTTCCCTGTTCGTTAAGGAAGACAGCCACATCTCCAAACTGTAGATTTCCATCCACCAAGACGGCCCTGGTTTCGTCGTTATTTAATGTAATCGCCAGATTGACTGCCAGTGTCGTAACACCAGTTC
>JBARBA010000709.1:0-9193 GCA_049792555.1 Anaerolineales bacterium | reverse complement strand
AGTTTGCAGATTGTAAATTGCCAGTTTTGTCGTCCAATCATAACGGGGAACGGCTTTCCACATGACCCAAGGGTAGGCAAAGCGCGGTAAACTGCTGGTGCGATCTGCCGAAAGCGCCTGTGTTTTTCCGGTGGTCAAGTCCAATGAATAAATATCCGTTCCACCGCCATTTTTTTCGTCGAAATCTTTTTCGATGACCGCCTGCCCATTTGAAACAGATATAACTGACCATAACGATCCGTTGACTTTTTCGCGCAGCACTTCGCGCTTTTCGCCGGTTGCCATGTTGAACAGGGTGACGCTGTCTTCGGACGTTTCGGGCAGGCCCACCACCCAGACAAGCGTATCGTCATCGGCCGCCATGGCAAAGGAATAGATCAAACCGCTGGTATCGCCTTTGACCTCCCACGCCACCCGCTCGGTGTAGTCTTCAAGGTTCAGAACGCGAATCTTCCACGTATCCGGGTCGCCATCTGTATTGGTGTCGCCAAAGATCAGCCACTTCCCGCTCACGATGGGTACGAATAAATCCAGACGCCCACCTGCATACGTGGTTTCTGCAATTTTTTCGGGTTCACCGCCTTGAATGGATACGCGGAAGATATAGCCATTGTTTCGCCCTCTGACCCAATAAATATAATTGTCGCCCAAGCTTAACGAAACACTCCCATCTTTTCCTAAAGGGATGGATTTTGTGTGACCGATATCTAGAATACTGGATGCAGGTAAATAGGCTGGCGAGATGGTAATGGGCAAAGGTGTTGATATTATTTGCGTTGGTGTGGCGCTTGGTTTGGTAGGTTGTTGTGCAGGGGTACATGAAACAAACAAACTGCCTATGATGATTGTTATAATCACTCCCTGCCATTTTATTTTGTTATTTAGACCAAATGGAACCATATTTTAGTCCGTTCTGTTTTGTTCCCGCTGGATAAAATTAATAATTTGGAAGTCTGGTGCTTATACTGCCAGACTTCCAAATGCTATATGGTATTCCAAACGGGCTATAGGCTACCAAACTTGGTAATTGTTATCTAGAACCCAAATGTAGAAGTTATCCAATGTGATGATATTGAAATATCTTCCACCTTTGGCGTAATGGTGACCGGCCGCTTCAGATGCGGTATCGACATAAGCAATGTTCATGCTGGTTGCATTGGTGCTGTAGCCATAGACAGAAACGATATGCAAAGCGCCAAAGTCCCAGCCTGGCATTCCCAAAGTGCGCGTGCCGGTGATCAAAGCATAATTGAGATCGACATCCAGCTTTGCCCACTTGAAGAATTGGTCAGAACTGGATGATCTGGCATAGTCGTACCAGGTTGTGACCAGCGCTTTGTTGATATAGGGCTGAATGTTTTGAATAATCACACCCCTTGCCCCGATGTACTCACCTTTTGCAACGGTTGCAAGGCTGGGAACGTGGGCTGCGATCCTACGCGCTCTGATGGCTACCTGGGTGGAGGGTGGCCCACAATAGTTGTCATATGCATGGTCGTTTGGTTCCCGGTAAGCCTCCGCCGGACCGACATCCAGATATTTGGATGTGACAGCAAAAGGGGAGATTTTACTGGCGTGCATACGCGCCATTTTATCTTTTGCCGCAAGATGGGCCAATTCAGCCGCAGTGGGCACATAATTGGGGTCGCCGGTGTTATTTCCGCCCCCGCCCCCTGCCTGAGCAACCAGCATAACACTGAAAGATAGGCAGAGCACAACCAGTAAACTGAAGAGCACTTTACGCATTTTGATTCTCCTTTGAATAACGAATTTGGTATCGACTTACCGATGGGTGGTGAAGGATAAACTTTGGTGAGATATTAATTTCAGCGAAGCGCCGAACGGCAGGCTTTAGCTGCGTGTTGCCACGCGAACCAGCCCACAAAACGGAACCAGCTTTTCGAGCGGGAAAATGCCCTTCCTTAAGGAACGTGGCAACATGTCAGCCTGCAAGTGATGTTGGCACGCTTTTGACCTGAATGATTCTTAATTTACTACTACTTCGACTGATGTGCATTGTATGATGTCTTCAGGTAATTCAATAATTCCAGGCCAGCGTGGTTTATCTTCCGAATTTTCCATACCCGCCCGTTTAAAATATTTCATTAAAGCTTGACCATTTTTCCCGACAAGAAAAACCAAAATTTTTTGAGTACCAGACCCAATATGATTTACCCGACTATACCAAGCATTTCCTCTTATCGTAGCTGGCTCTTGTGGCCAATAATATATATCTTTCCCATTTTCCCAAAAAACGAACACCCATATTTCATAATCTGCTGGTGGTCTTTTCTGAAATACACCATCTACATCAAATGAATTGCCAACGCGCTCATTCAATTTTGGTCTTATGGTTTTTATGCCAAAAACATCAGGGTCTTTTATAAGCGTTTGGAAAGCATCTTGCGTTTTATTAGCTGTCATTTTTTCAAATTCAGCTATTCTTAGGTTTAATTGCTCGTTTTGTTCTTTGGCAAAATCAATTCGATTTTTCAAGAGCCAACTTGCATAACTACCAGCAACAAGAATAATGGCTACCACCACCGGCCACCCTGTCCACATTGCAATAAGGTTATAAATATCCATCAGCGTATTTCCTTTCTCTTGTTGCTCCACAAATTAAGTAGAAAAGTTTATTTTGGCAAAAGGGGCGTGCCAACTCGTGTATCAGCAGTACGCCTATCATCCTTACGGTCGGCGTTGCATTAAAATCGCCCAAGAAAATTATAGCACAAACACAAGCAGGCAAGCCCTTGCGCCGCGCCGCATTGATCGGACGGCGCATCCATCCCCTCGCAGCAAAAGATTTCCACCCCAAATAGCTTTTCGGCAAACATCCCCAACCAGGCAAGCGCCAAACGCGCGAAATGAGATATAATTTCATAAGAAGAGAGTCTATGTTAGAACCTGGAGAATATTTTTAAAAGAGAGCCTGTTTATCAAAAAGAAAGCCATCCAGAAGATATAAGAGAAAATCGAGATAATAGATAGCAAATTTAATAAATATAGAGACTATTCAAAAAATAGAGAGCCTATTAAGAAAATAGGGAGATAACTAAGAAAATATAGAGCATATTGAGAAAATAGAGAGAAAATTAAATAAATAGATAGCTAACGAAATGAATATGGAGAAAACTTAAGGAACATGGAGCATATCAAGAAAATAGAGAGCTAATTCAATAAATAGAGAGAAAATTTTAAAAATAGAGACGCTCGCGCCTATTGACAGACAGCCATTTACGCGCTAGAATCCGGCGCAAATCAGTTCCCCCATCCTCATCATACAGCAAAAAGGAGAAATTCACATGTCCCGCAAATCAGGCACATCCCCCGTCGCCGTCGCCGCCCAGGCCCGGCTGGATGCGTTGAAGTCGCTCGACCCCAATCTCGACCTGGGTTACGGCTTGACGCTGACCGCTTACCAGGCGCTCATCAATAATGCGCAGGCCAAACTCTCGGCCTACAACACGCTGCTTTCGCAGGTGGGTGACGCCCAGAATGCCCTGCGCGCCGCCGAACAAGAACTGCGTCCGTTCAGCGCGCGCCTGTTGACAGGCGTGGCCACCAAATACGGCAAAGACAGCAGCCAGTATGAAATGGCCGGCGGCACGCGCACCAGCGAAATCAAACGCATGGCCCGCAAAACGAAAACTCCCCCCGCCGCCACATCCTGACGAATACCCCCAAAGAAAGACTTCCGAAGTCTTGGAGACTTCGGAAGTCTTTTTGTTTGTGCAAGACTTCGGAAGTCTTTTTTGTTTTACACCCCGAAACTGCCCGTAACTTTTTGGACGCAAATACGACAAAATATGTGGGCTTTCGCCCATCTTACCCTTCCATTCCCCAAAAGGAGAGAAAATGTTTAAAAAGTTCGCGTATGCTCTAACAGTTTTATTGGTTGCCCTCAGCATGTTGGCTTTCTCGACCCCGGCCTTTGCCCTGGGCAACATCCGCGCGCTTAAAGGCACCATCGTTGCCCTGAACAGCAAGACGCGCGTCCTCACCGTCGCCCCCCTGCATGGCAACCCCGTCAAGATCAGGGTGGCGAAAGGCACCTTGATCGTCCGCAATGGAAAAGCCGCCAGCTTTGCCAAACTTCGCGTTGGCGATAAGACCAGCCTGAAATACAACTTCGTGACCAAGCAGGCCAGCGCTGTGGACGATGAAACCGAGCAATATGACATCCACGGCACGGTCGAGGCAGTCGATACCACCGCCAACACCATTACGATCGCTTCCGAAGAGGGCGGCGACAGCGTCACGCTCAACGTCGACGCCACCACCGTCATCGAACGCAACGGCGTCCCGGCCACCCTGGCCGATTTGGTCGTAGGCGATAAGGTTGAAGCCACGTACGACTCCGCCACCATGCTGGCCAGCTCCATCAAAACCGACGTCGAAAACAGCGATTTCCAGGGCGCGATCTCGGCTGTTGACCTGACCGCCAGCACCGTGACGGTCACACCCGAAGGCGGCGGCGCCGATGTGGTGTTGAACGTGGTTGCCAGCACCGTCATCCTGAGTAATGACACCGTTATTGCTCTCGCAGACTTGAAGGTGGGCGACAATGTTGAGGCTGAATACGACTCGGCGACCCTGATTGCCAGCAAGATCTCCGTCGAAGATTCATCTTCAACGCATCATTAACGCTCAACGTTCGTTTACGCAAAGAGCGCCGTGGAGGAACGGCGCTCTTTGCAACCAACAACAAGGCTTCCGAAGTCGCCACGATTTCGGAAGCCTTGTTGCAGTGTTTTCTATCGTACGCCCAGAAAATAGAACGCGGATTTCGCTGATTAGGCGGAGTTACGCGGATTTTTTAAGCATTTTACTCCCGGGTAAGATAGATTCTTGCAGATTTTCAAAAAAAAATATCCGCGAAAATCCGAAGAATCCGCGTCATCCGTGTTCTATTACCTTTGGCCTGCAATTACGAAAATTAAAAACTTTGCGCCTTTGCGTCTTTGCGTTTTGCTTTTTGGTTCCGGCTCGCCTGAGGGCTAATGCGTTTCGGTGACTTTTTGAATGGTGCGCGGCTTCTCGGGGTCGTAACCTTTGACCTGCGTCAGCGCACAGGCGAAGAGTTGCGCCGGCAGGATGCTGACGATGGGCGAAACCCATTCGGGCATATCAGGCAACTGAATCGGCGACTGCGCCAGCGAAAGCGCCTGCTTGGAATTGGAAATCACCACCAGTTCGGCGGCGTGCTCGTTGCGCAGTTTGGCGATCATGGTGAGCATCGAATCGAAAACCTTGCCCTGCGGCGCAACGGCCATGACCGGGAACCCGCCTTCGACCATGGCAATCGGCCCGTGCTGGAAATCGGCGGAAGAATACGGTTCGGCCACCACGTAGGTCAGTTCCTTGAGCTTGAGCGCCCACTCGAAGGCCGTGGCGTAGTTGAAACCGCGCCCAAGCACCACGCATTCTTTCATGTAACGGAAACGCTCGGACATGCGCTGGATCATGATGTCGTGTTTGAGCGCCTGTTCGGCCCAAGTGGGCACCTGCCCAAGCTGCGCCCAGGCGGTCTGGTCGCCTTCGAGCGCCACCGAGAGCATGGCGATGGTCATCAACTCGGTGGTATAGGTCTTGGTTGCGGCCACGGCCTTTTCGGCCCCGGCCCGGATGTCGAGCACCAGTTCGGCGGCCTGCGCCAGCGGGGAGCCGGGGTCGTTGGTAATCGCCAGGGTCAGGCAGCCCTGCTTTTTGCCCTCCTCCAGCACACTGATAATATCGGGCGACATGCCCGATTGCGAAATCGCCACCACCAGGGCATCCTGCAGGTTGGGCGGCTGTTCGTAGTAGGTGAACAGCGAAGGCGTGGCCAGCGCCAGCGGCAGGTGGTTGAAGGCCCCCCACAGGTAGTTGGCGTAGCGCCCGGCGTTGTCGGACGTGCCGCGCGCGGCCAGGAAAACGTATTTGGGGGCGCGGGCGCGGATGGCTGCCGCGACTTGCGTGACGGCGCTGCGTTGCGTATCAAGCAGGTTTGCCAGCAGGTGCGGCTGTTCAAGGATTTCTTCATGCAGTGACATGGTTGCCTCTTGGTTGGATAAATTTTATGACGCCTGTTCCCAGCGGGCGTACACGGCCTGGGAAAGCAGCCGGCCCTTTGGGCCGCTCTCGCGCGCCACCAACTCACCCGCATCCAGCTTCCCGTTACGTCGCCCCGACGCCCCTCCGGGGAAGGGGGCCAGCAGCTCATCCAGGGTTTGGCGCAGATGCACGCCCGAGGCGCGCACCGCGTACATGGTGACGGCCACAAAGAGCGGGTTTTCGCTGAGAACGCCGCGGCAGGCGGCCAGCAGTTCGGGCAGCGACTGGTAGACTTCCCAGATTTCGCCCTTCGGCCCGCGCCCGAACTTGGGCGGGTCGAGCAGGATGCCGTCGTATTTGACCCCGCGCCGCCCCTCGCGCTCGACGTATTTGAGCGCGTCGTCCACGATCCAGCGGATGGGTTTCTCTGCCAACCCCGAAAGGGCCTGGTTGTCGCGCGCCCAGGTGACGGATTTCTTGGAAGCGTCCACGTGCGTGACGGCGGCCCCGGCAGCGGCAGCGGCCAGCGAGGCCAGGCCGGTGTAACCGAACAGGTTAAGCACCTTCGTGGGGCGCGCGGCTTTTTCGATCAGGTCCGCGCACCAGTCCCAATGGGCGGCCACTTCGGGGAAGACGCCCAGGTGGCGTCCGGGCGTGGTCATGGCCCAGAACTTAAGCGCGCCGTAGCGCATGATCCACTTCTCGTCGATTTTCTTTTTCAGGTCCCAGTGGCCGCCGCTTTCTTCGCTGCTGGGCTGGAAGACGCCGTCCACGTCGCGCCAGGCGCTTTCGGGCAGGCTGCGCCGCCAGAGGGCCTGCACTTCGGGGCGCACGAAGCGGTAGGGGCCGAAGCGTTCGAGCTTCAACCCGTCGCCGCTATCGAGCAGTTCGTAGTCTTGCCAGCGGGGCGATTCGAGCAGGGTCAGGTTCATGGGGGGAGGCCTTTGTTTGCTGCGGATGGTTTTGCGCGCGGGGAAAGTCTACCACATCTCATCCGATGCCATAGACGAAATGTTGCGCTTGATGTTGCGGCATTATTTTGCCCAACAAAAAGCATTGGACTCAACCGCGAGTCCAATGCTTTTTTGTCACAATTTGATAAACGCGCAAATTCCCGTTATGGGTTAAATCTATCCGCAGATTTCGCAGATGCCGCAGATAAAGCATTAAAAAATCTACTAAATCTGCGCCATCTGCGGATGAAGGTTTTCATACCGGGAATTGCTGATAAACGCGCACCGCTTACGGCTGGAAGGCCTCGAACTTGCCGCCCTTGACAATCAGCACCAGCGGCTCATGCACCGGGTCGCGGTTGGCGTCGAAGGAAAATTTGCCGAGCGGGCTGTCGAAATCCTTGACCTGGGCCAGCGCGGCGCGCACAGCGGCGTGGTCGACGCTGCCTGCGTTTTTGATGGCCAGGGCCACCACCCAGGCGGCGGTGTAGGCTTGCGCGGCAAACTGGTCGGGGTCGCTGTTGTACTCGGCCTGGAAGGCCTTGACGAAGGCCACGCTGGCCGGCAGCGTGCTGGCCAGACTCCAGGCCGAACCTGAGATGGCGCCTTCGCCTGCGGCCCCGGCGGCCTGCGGCACGCTGAGACTGTTAAAGCCGTTGCCGCCGATAAACGGCGCGCTGGCAGGGATGCCCAGCGCCCGCGCCTGGACCATAATCTTCGCCGCCTCGGCGGAGAGCGCCGCGATGACGAGCGCATCGGGGTTGAGCGCCTTGATGCGGGTCAGTTGCGCCGAAAAATCGGTTGCGCCCAGGGTGAAGGTTTCTTCCGGCAAGACCTGGATACCGGCCCCGGTCAGGGCGTCCTTGAAGGTCTTTTCGGCGCTGGTGGTAAAAGCGTCATCGCTGCCATAAATGATGGCGACCTTTTTTAAGTTGAAGGCTTTGGCGGTCACTTTGACGGTGTTTGGGATGACCACACTTTCGGGCAGGCTGGTGCGGAAGATGTAATTGCCGATGGTGGTGATGCCGTCGGCGGTGTTCGAACTGGCCACCACCGGCACCCCGGCGGCCTGCGCCAGCGGGTCGGCGGCGACGGCCTGGGTGGAAAGGGTGGGGCCGATGATGGCGGTGATGTTCGAGTCGGCGGCCAGTTTGGTAAACGCGGTAGTTGCCTGGGCGGTGTCGCTGGTCGTATCGCTGTAGCTCACTTTGAGCGTAACGCCGTCGCCGAGGAATTTCTGCTCATTGACCTGTTTGACGGCCAGGTCGATGCCCATCTGGATCGGCTTGCCGTAGATGGCGTTGCGCCCGGTCAGGTCTTCGACGGCTGCGAGGGTGATCACGGCGGGTAGTTTGCTGCCCCCGGCTGGCGCGCAGGCTGCGGTCAGGATGCTTAACAGCATCAGGCCCGCAACCAGCTTGAAAATAAGCTGTTTCTTCATGGTTCTCTTCTCCTTTGGCAAAGATTGAATGGTGCGAATCTGAATATAACCCGGCTTACCGCAGGTGTAATCATGCGCCGGGATGATTCGCATTGATGTTCGGATGATCTTTGGGGCGCGGGAATAAAAATAAGGTTCTTTGGGAGTTGCTGTAATAAACCAGCACATCTGGCGGCGCGGCGTAGGTCGGATTGCCAATCCGACTTACATTTGGCGGCGCGCCACGACAATTCTCAGAGATCCGAAAATAACGCGCCGCGCACCTTTTCTGGGTGCGTGGCGCGTTTTATAAGGTGGTTTCGATATCTGTACAGATATGGCGGGCGGTGCCAGGGAGGGCAGGTGAGAAAAGGTTTTAAACTTCGTGCCCTTCGTGTACTTCGTGGATAAAAACGACTTTAAGAAAAGCGTGGCGTTTGCTCATGTAACCGTAAAACTTACGCGTCTTTTTTCAAGCGTTCCTGGATGCCGTTCTGGATGGCTTCCAGCACTTTGGCGTCGGCGGCATTCTTGGCCAGCCGGATGGCGTTCTTGATGGCAATCTCGCTGGAGCGACCGTGTCCGATGAAAACGATGCCATTGACGCCCAACAGGGGGGCCGCGCCTTCTTCTTCGGGGTCGATCATGCGTTTGAGTTTGCCCAGCGCAGGTTTGACCAGCATTCCGCCCAGCATAGCCAGCGGGCCGCTGGTTTTAATGATCTCCTTGATCTTGTCGGTCACTAATTTGGCGATCGCTTCGGAGATTTTGAGGATGATATTGC
>JBARBA010000708.1:0-1805 GCA_049792555.1 Anaerolineales bacterium | reverse complement strand
CTACAACGCCACGCTGGGTATGATGGTGATTGTCTATGGCGTGAACTCTCTGTATTTCAATACGCCGCCCAATAATTCCCAGCCGATTGGCGGTCTGCGTCCCGATTTTACCGGCCTGGGCACGGGTGCCATTACGGCATTCGATGGAAAAATCTCCATTCCGTATATTGTCATCCTGGCTGTGGTTGTAGCGCTGGTCATTTGGGTATTGCATAATAAAACCACTTTCGGTAAAAATATTTTTGCGCTTGGCGGCAATCCCCAGGCTGCCAGAGTTTCGGGTATCAATGTTGTCAAAACGTT
Source organism: Anaerolineales bacterium (assembly GCA_049792555.1). Lineage (GTDB taxonomy): Bacteria > Chloroflexota > Anaerolineae > Anaerolineales > Villigracilaceae > UBA5195. The sequence continues at coordinate 1,502 of JBARBA010000708.1, read as the reverse complement.
GGTCATGGTATATGCCCTGGCGGGCGCCCTGTACGGGCTGGCCGGCGTTTTTGAAGCCGCCCGCACCGGCGGCGCCACCAATAACTATGGGAATGGTTACGAATTGGACGCCATTGCGGCTTCGGTGGTGGGAGGTGTCTCGGTTGCAGGCGGCATCGGCACTGTGCCGGGCGTGGTGGCAGGTGTGTTGATCTTCACAGTCATCAACTATGGCCTGACCTTCATCGGCGTGGACCCCTACTGGCAGCAAATTGTCAAAGGCCTGATCATTGTCTTTGCCGTGTCATTTGACCTGGCAAAATATTACGTCAAAAAGTAGGCAGCCTGCTATTTGCAGGATCATACAAGTGGCAGTCGCTTTTGCGTAACACTCCCGAAGTGGAGTGAGGCAAAGTGACTGCCGCTTGTCAAAATGAGGAGCAAAAATATGAACTATCGCACACTGGGCCGCACCGGCTGGAATGTATCCGAAATCAGTTTTGGCGCGTGGGCCATCGGCGGTTCGTGGGGAGATGTGGACGACATCGACTCGCTGGCGGCGCTGAACCGCGCCATCGACCTGGGCGTCAACTTCATCGACACGGCCGACGTCTACGGCGACGGGCGCTCCGAGCGGCTGGTGGCGCAACTGCGCAAGGAACGCAGCGAAACCATCTACGTGGCGACCAAGGCCGGGCGGCGGCTGGATCCGCATACCGCCGCGGGCTACAACCGCCAGAACCTGACGGCTTTCGTCGAACGCAGCCTGCGCAACCTCCAGACCGAGGCGATTGACCTGCTGCAATTGCATTGCCCACCAACTGAAGTCTATTACATGCCCGAAACTTTCGGCGTGCTCGATGACCTGGTGCAGGCCGGCAAGCTGCGCTATTACGGCGTTAGCGTGGAAAAGGTGGAAGAAGCGCTCAAGGCCATCGAGTTCCCCAACGTGCAGAGCGTGCAGATCATCTTCAACATCTTTCGCCAGCGTCCGGCTGAATTGTTTTTCAAGGAGGCCCTGCGCCGCAAAGTCGGCGTCCTGGCGCGCGTCCCGCTGGCCAGCGGCATGTTGACGGGAAAATTGAGCGCCACATCCGGCTTTGCCGCCGACGACCACCGCGCCTTCAACCGTCACGGCGAAGCCTTCGACCGCGGCGAGACCTTTTCGGGCGTGGATTACGAAACCGGCTTGCAGGCCGTCGAAGAACTGCGCGCGCTGCTGCCGGACGGCATGAGCCTGGCCCAGTTTGCGTTACGCTGGATTTTGATGTTCGAGGCCGTCACGTGCGCCATCCCCGGAGCCAAGCGCCCGTCGCAAGCCGAGGAAAACGTCCGCGCGGCAGATTTTCCCCCGCTTTCGGATGACGCAATGCAAGCCGTCGAAGCGATCTACCACCGGCGCATCCGCGAGTTGGTGCATCACTATTGGTAACAACACCACGTAGGGCGAGATTAATCTCGCCCTACGATCTTATTTTGAAAGGACAAGATCATGACCGATAAAATACTCCGCTGGGGATTGC
>JBARBA010000707.1:0-2961 GCA_049792555.1 Anaerolineales bacterium | reverse complement strand
ACCAGGCGTTCTGTTTCTTGATATCCCAACCGGATATGCGCCTGGATGCTGGCCTCATTATCCAGCCAGGTGTCCGAACCCATCTCCGTCAGGCCCAGGCTGCGCGCCCAATCTTCGGCGGCTTGCATGAGCGCCTTGCCAAATCCCTGCCCGCGCAGGTCTGCGTCCACGTACCAGCCCTCGATGTAGCCAACCGGGCTGCTCTCGCCCCCCTCGGCATATTTGCGTGTGCCGGCTTCCAGGAAGCCGCCCAGCGCAGTCGAAGCGTCTGCACTGAGCGGAGCCGAAGTGCCTGCATCGGGTCGCACTGCCAGGAAGACGGGCGACAGGGGATCGGCCAGCATGGCGTCCATCTCTGCTGAGAACTCATCCACAGTTCCATGCGGCCACAGCGCCAGACGCATGCGCAGCCATTCGGGTTTATCGGCAGCCGTGGCGCGGCGGATTGTGACTTGGCCCATTTCAACCCCTGCGCTTTAGCCAATCGAGCAGGCGCCCGGTGGGCCAGGTATTGATCACATCTTCGGCAGTCAACCAGGCGCGGCGGGCGATGGCCACGCCGTAAGGCAGGGCGTCGAAATCGGCATCGGAGTGCGAGTCGGTGTTGATGCTGAGTGGAATGCCCATTTCCTTCGCGCGGCGGGCGTAAAGATCGTCCAGGTCAAGGCGGTAGGGGCTGGCATTGATCTCCAGGGCCACGCCAGACTGAGCCGCAGCCGCAAACACGGCCTCCATATCCAGGTCTGCGCCTTCGCGATCGGGGATCTGTCGCCCGGTGGGGTGGGCGATGATGTCCACGTGCGGATTGCGGATGGCGTTCAGCATCCGTTCGGTCACTTTTTCGCGCGGCTGGCGCAGGGAGGTGTGCAGCGAAGCAACCACCAGGTCGAGACCGGCCAGGAATTCATCGGGATAATCGAGCGCGCCATCGGCTTTGATCTCCACTTCGGAGGCGTGCAGCACGAGGATGCTTTCGCCCATCTGATGGCGGACATCCTCAATTTCGGCCTGCTGCCGTTTGTGATCGTCCATACCCAGCCCGCGGGCGACGCCCAGGCTGGCGGAGTGGTCGGTAAAAGCGATGACTCTCATGCCGCGTTTGGCGGCGATCTGGGCCATTTCGAGCATCGAGAGCTTGCCGTCAGACCAGGTGGAGTGCATGTGCAAATCGGCGCGGATGTCCCGGACTTCGATCAGCGCGGGCAGGTTGCCCGCTTTGGCGGCCTGCACCTCGCCGTGGTCTTCGCGCAGTTCCGGCGGGATCCAGGGCAGGCCGAGCGCGGCGTAGACTTCCTGTTCGGTGGCGCACAGGATTTCGCCGGAGCCGTCTGTTTTGGTCAACGCATGTTCCGAAAGCGAAAGGCCCTTGTCGAGCGCCAACTGGCGTAACTGCACGTTATGCTCTTTTGAGCCGGTGGCATACTGCAAGGCCGTGCCGAATCTCTCCGGTGGATGCACCCAGACCTGCGCGCGCACGCCGTCGCCAAATTCGATGGAGGCTTTGGTCTCGCCTTTGCCAAGCACGCGCGCCACGCCGGGCAGCGTCGTGAAGACTTCCATCACCGGCCCCGATTCACGCGCCGCGACCAGGATATCCAGGTCGCCGACGGTGGAACGCATGCGGCGCAACGACCCGGCCGGTTCGACGGCGCTGACGCCGGGGATTCCCATCAGGGCGGCAATGATCTGACGGGCCAGCGGGTAAGCCCGTCCAAGCGGGATGCGCCCCGAGCGGCGCGCCAGCGACTCAATCCCGGCGGCAATCTGCGCCTCGGATTTTTCGCCCATGCCGGGCAGGGAGCGCAGCCGGCCTTCTTTGGCGGCGGCGGCCAGTTCGGGAAGAGAAGTAATGCCCAATTCCTTCCAGATCAAGGCCACTTTCTTGGGGCCGAGTCCCGGCACTTGCAGCCAGTCTGCCAGACCCGGCGGGACTTCTTCTTTGAGTTTTTCGAGGAATTCGAGCTGACCGGTGCGCAGCAATTCGTCGATCTTCCCGGCAATGGCTTTGCCCACGCCGGGGATGTCCTTGAGCTTTCCCTCTTTCCAGTATTCGTTGGCGTCGCGCCCCAGCGTCGTCAGGTTCTCGGCGGCTTTACGGTAGGCCAGCGTGACGTAAATCACCTCGCCTTTGATTTCCAACAGGTTGGCGATCAGGGTGAAGGTGTCGGCCAGTTCACGGTTGTTCATGGTTTTCTCCTCGTCATCTGCCCGACATTCTCCAAACTAAAGCTCACGTTTTTCCACTTTGACTCCGGCCTCTTTTGTTGCCCCAATGCGGACGTTGACGGTTGTATTCAAGGCCATGTCCATCGAGAATTCCACCCGTCGCACCTGGCCGACAGTCTTTACTGAAACCGGGATGATCTCCACAGGATCATCGATGATCGGTTGTGGAGCATCAGGTAAAGATAGCTGCTTCGGCTTTGGCCTGATGAGTGACAATAAACGCTCACGTTCTGCCTTGACAGATTGGTCCAGCTTATCGGACAACTGGTTCCAGAGCTTGTCGGTCAGCAGGACGCCGCTCTTTTTCCACTCGGCGCGCAAAAAAAGGTATGCGCCAACGTCCAAACCAAGCGCTACAAAAACCACAATGGCCCACGTGATTAATAATTGATTGTTATCCATGGAAGCTCTTTCGTTGATCTGTTTTATGGGGTGGCGGGGAGGGCCGGCAAAAGATAGGAGTAATAAGCAATACCTTCGTGTGTAGTGAACGGCACTGCCATCCATGTTCCGCCGGGCAATTGTTGCAGCACCTTTTTCAATTCTTCAAGCTTGGAAGGGATCGCAACAAAGAGAATCCCACGGTCGCGCGGCAGGCTGGCAATGGTTTCCTGGTTGACCGTGTTGAAGTCTTGAATGTCCGTATCAGGGGCCAGATAGTGAAAATCGGCGAATATGGCAAATAGATCCGATTCGCCAATCAAGAATAAACGATAGTTCGGGCCTAGCGCGCCG
>JBARBA010000706.1:0-14479 GCA_049792555.1 Anaerolineales bacterium | reverse complement strand
GCAATGACATGCAGTTCCCAGACCGCATCATGGTCTTCGGGTTGATAGGTGCGTATTTGCAGCATGGTTCACCTGTCTTTTACGGGTTCCTGATCGAACGCCACAGGTTGTGCTCGGCGTCGGGGATTTCGCGGGCGGCCTTGCTCAATATCTCGAAACTGCGCTCGATCAACAGGTCGAGATGTTCGGCAGTGGGCGGCGCGCCCTCGTCGGCGGCAGAGAGCGCTTTGATCAACGAACCGCGCAGCCCGCTGGCGCGCCGCGCCCAGGCGGAATCGATCGAAAGGCGCTCCAGCCGGGTCGTCAGCATACGCAGCAGGTCGATGCGCGGGTCGGTCATGGGCTACGGCGCGACGACGTTAAGCGACTGGATCAGCGCATCCAGGGTCGTCAGGCTGGGGGTAAAGCTTTCAGGGGCGGCGTTGTTCAGGCTTTGGGTGACGGCGGCGTAATAGACTGCCGGGTCGCCCTGGTTAAAGGGAACGCCTCCTGCGGGGACGGGAGCATTATAGTCATTGGTGGCCGCCAGCGTAGGGTGCGTCATGGGGAAGATGGCAATGACGTAATACTTGCCGTCGCCGGTCAGGCCCTCGAAATGGTAGATCAGTTCATCATTGTTGACCAGCATAAAAGCCTGGTCGTATTGCGTGATCATGCGAATGCCGGAGCCGTTTTGGAATTTCAGCGGCCTGGCCTGGGCTTCGAAAATTTGCCCGGCATTGAAGAAAGGCACAAAGGGTACCGTGTTATTGTTGATATCCATACCTGCGCCGGAGGTCAGCGCCCGCAGGCGTTTCAGGCTTTCGGCGGCCCCGGCGCTGACCTTTTCATACTCCGCCGCCGGGTAAACGTAAATCTCCGGCTGGAGCATGGTTCCGTTTACCGGGTAATTTTGCAGGCTGAACTTGACGTGCGCCGGGGCCACGTCCCAGCCCGGGCCACCCTGATCGTCCACGGCGGCGACGGACTCTGCGCCTGCGCTGCTGGCGATGCCGGTGGGGATGGTGAAGCTGACGCCTGATAACGAGACGGCCACCCCGCCGGACGGTTTGGTTTCAACCGTCGGCGTGGGGCTGGGGCTTTCGAGCGCTTGGATCGTGGGGGGGTTTGGGGTTGCTGTGGGCGGGGATGATGCTTCAACATTGCAGGCCAGCGAGGCGACCAGCAGGATGACAGCAGCAAACAGGGGAAAGATGCGTTTGTTATTCATGGTTTCGCTCCGTTCTGGATGGCGGGTAAATAAAAACATGGCACATGAGCCAATGGTCGCAGGATGATGGTTTTGTCGTTTTGCTCATGCTGGCTCACTTTCGCTTGTATTTTCCCCCGCCGTTCTAATTTTTAGGAAATCTGAAAAAGAGTACGCAACCAGTTAACAAAAGGCTGGGCCTGTTCTGATGCGGGGTTCAGGTATTTTGCCGTGATTGCCTGACCAATGGGTTTACCCGGTTCTTCCTGCCAGGCCAGCCAGGTATGAAGTTCGGCTTTTGCGATACGTTCATCGGGAAAGCGGCGTTCGGGCAGTTGCGCAACACTGTTGCGGGCATAGGGCAAAAGCAAATCATCATCAGAAATCAGCATTGCCGCAAAGTCTTCCAACATTCCTGTCCGTCGGTTATCTGGCATAAGCCAAATGCCAACAGTGGGCTTGTCTTCCATAAGCAAGATTGTTCCTTCAAATGATGGTTTCTTGGGAACTTTATAACCCGCCCTGGTCAAAATATCACGTAAAGATTGCCAGCGCGCTTGCATGTTGGTATCGGCATCCACCATGATGCCCAGGATTTCCAAACCGCTGGCTTTTAATTGTGTGGGCAGCGTCTCCAGCAAAGCGTCTATACCATCTTTGTCGCAGACTTCAAATACTTCGGGTAATTCGGCGTGTTGTGCAACTGCCCAAACAACGTGTTTATCGTCCTTTCCCTCAACGAGCAAAATACGCGATTTCGCCATGTGATCATCTCACTTCAATCTGCTCACGGGCTACAATCGCTAATTCCTTTTCGTCAAAAAAGGTCGGGATAATTTTGCCTTTTTTATTTTCCAGCCGAATTAACATGCCGTCGTCTTCATTGTCCTGGGCAGCCTCCTGGAAAGCCGAAATGCAATCCCAGCTATGCGTGGTAGCGAAGACCTGCACATCCAGCCGTTTTGCCGCCTGGAAAATAAAACGCCACATCTCCAGGTGGACCGTGTAATGCAGGCCGCTCTCAATTTCATCCACCAACAACATTCCATTTTTGGCATTGGCCAACGCCAAAGCAATCCCAAACAGGCGATTCATACCTTCGCCCAAGCTTTTTAAGGGAACGGGGTTGTCAAATGAACGGACTTTGATGATTGGTATACGTTGTTCTCGTTCTCTAAGTGGAAGCGCTTTTGATGTACCAGCAATCAAATTGACTCGTTCAATATCCGGTTCAATAATTTGAAGTGTGTTGAGCACATCATTTTCTTGCGGGCTTAAGGTGATATTATCCCAAAATTTGCCAATATCCGTAATAGAGAGACCGTTTGCGGACAAAAGAACGCATTGGAAGGAAGACGGGAATTTATCTCGCAGGTTTCGGGAAAAACTGCGATTCAACCTGATGTAACTACTATTTTTCCCGGATTGAATTAATAAACTGGGAATTGTATCGACCCCATTATTCGTATCTTCCACCTCGCGCAGTTTTCGCTCTCCTTCCTCGTCTTCCATATCTTCCAGCAAAACAAACTTAATAGAAAGACGCTGTGACGGGCGGTTTACAGGCCCAAACTCCATTTTGGGTGTGCCTAGCTTTGGGCTTTTTCTACCGTGGAATAGATAGCGGACTGATGAAATTTGATTTTCTGTATCATCATCTGTCATGCGTAATCCAGACAATTGGCCGCTTTCGTCTCGAGCATCCAGTAAGGACCCCAACACCGCTGATGTACCTTGATTGGCATAAACCCATAAGGCTTCCAGCAAAGACGACTTGCCGACATTATTTTTGCCCACGATCAGGTTGACACGCCCAAGCTTTTCCAGTGAAAGATGTTCAAAGGCGCGAAAACCATGAACTTCAAAAGATGGGAGTAACTTGTTTGCCATTTTTGCTCCGCGCTACTCTTTCACCCGCACGTAAAACAGCGTCGACCCATCCGTAACCTGGGTGCGCATTTCGTAATAGTCTTTCAGGCTGCCCACCAGGCGCGAAAGCTGGCGATGCCCGTAGGTGCGCGGGTCAAAGCCGGGGTCCATCTGGTAGAGGGCGTTGCCCATCAGGTCGAGGCGCGCCCAACTGTCTTCCTGCACGGCAATCTCAAAGGCTTTTTGCAGCATCTGCAAAAGCTCGGGATCGGTCTCAACCTCCACTTCCGCCGGGGCTTCTTCTTTCTTTTTGCCGCCGCCGCGATGGGTGGTGGTGGCACGTTTCTTCGGCGGAGCCGCTTTCGGCTCGCTGACCAGGTTCTCGGTGTAGACGAACATGTCGCAGGCGTTGACGAAGGGCTTGGGCGTTTTCTTTTCGCCGATGCCCATCACGAAGATGCCGGTTTCACGGATGCGCGTGGCCAGGCGGGTGTAATCGCTGTCGCTGGAGACCAGGCAGAAACCGTCCACCACTTCGGAATGCAGGATGTCCATCGCGTCGATGATCATGGCGCTGTCGGTGGCGTTCTTGCCGACCGTGTAACGGAACTGTTGGATGGGCTGAATGGCGTGGAAGTTGAGCACGTCTTTCCACGAATTCATGCTGGCGGTGGTCCAGTCGCCGTAGATGCGGCGCACCGTGACCATGCCATATTTGCCGGTCTCCACCAGCATTTGCGGCAGCAGACTGGACTGGGCATTATCGCCATCGATCAGCATGGCGATTTTTTGTCTTGTTAGGGATGAGATTTGTTCTTCTGACATATTTTCATTATACCTGTTATCAGGGGATGGGATGCGACGGAAAAAGAGCTTAATCCACAGATGACGCAGATTTTCGCAGATATTTTAAAAATCTGCGTTGATCTGTGAAATCTGTGGATCAGAATTACCGCAAAATCTGGAACAGGTTGCTGAAATCGTCCGTCCAGAGCGGCACCATTGAAATGTAGTTCGTCATGGGGATGACATGCCGGGCGATGGCCGGGACTTCGAGCAAAGTTGGGTCACGGGCCAACAGCACCCAATTCGACGTAAACACCATCTGCCCATCGCTTTCGGTGGGAATGAACACCATTTTCAGGTTGTAATACTTTGCAACCTGCCACAAAACCGGCAGCAGGTTGATGTGACGGCTGGAGACGCTCACCGCCAGGATACCGTCCGGCGCAAGATGGTTCAGGTAAATGGCAAAGGCCTCTTTCGTCAGCAAATGCACAAGCACAGAATCGCCGCCAAAGGCATCCATCGCCAACAAATCGAATTGGTTTGATCCGCTGCCGGCCAACTCGCGTTCCAGTGAAATACGCGCATCGCCGAGCACGGTGGTCACTTTGGCGGGCGTATCGGCCAGGAAGCTGAAATAGCCTCCCTGGCCCTGCGCCAGGTCCACCATGATCGGGTTGATCTCATACATGCGATAAACGTCGCCGGGCTGGCCGTAGGCCGCCAGCGTCCCGATCCCCAGGCCGAGGACGCCGACGCGCATCCCATGCCCGTATTTGGGATGGTTGACGATTGCCAGCCCGACCCCGCTCGACCTGGCAAAATAAGCCGTCGGCTCGCGGCGCTTGTCGGGCGCGGTAAACTGCATTCCGTGGACGGCAGTGCCGCTTACCATGTCATACCTGCGCCACGCGGGATCATCCGCGTTGGATTCTTTGACACGCACCACGCCGTAAAAGTTGCGCTCTTCAAAAGCCACGCCGTTCGTTTTGCCGCCAAGCAGCGCATACAGGCTGAAAGCGCCCACCAGCAAAACCGTCGCGCCGACCAGCACTTGGAAAATAAAGCGGACGCGCTGCGCCTTGTTGGCAGTGTTGCGCGTCATCAGCACCGCCAACGCCAGCGCCCAGGTCAGGCCAAAGCTGATCGGCAATTCCCAGTAGCCCCTAAACAAAAACGGCGCAACCAGGTTCACGGCCACCCCGCCCAACGCGCCGCCGATGGAGGTCATCAGGTAAAAGCGCGTCAGGCGCGAAGGTTCGGGCCGCAGGCGGTAGGTTTCGCCGTTGCAGATCATCACACACACGAATAGCAGGAAACAATAAACGATCACCAGTTGGGTAAAATCGGCGCTGGTATCGGCCAACGCCCAGGCAAACCCCACGCTGGCAACCATCAACAGCACGCCAAAGACCCTGCGGTTGTACCAGCGCTCGTCGGCGTAGATCAGGACAAACGACAGCAGGTAGATAGCAAGCGGCAGCACCCACAAGAACGGGATCGAGGCCACTTCCTGCGTGATCTGGCTGGTGGTCGCCAGGAAAATCGTCGAAGCGACGGCGCTCAACAAAATCCACAGCGTTTGCAGGTGGCGCGACGGCTTGACGCTGGTCGGGATCGCCTGGACGGCATTGGGCGTCTCTGCGCCGCGCGCGCCGCGCATGGAGCGGATGGCCCCGTAGCCTGCCAGCAGCGCGAAAAGCGCGTACCCGCCCGTCCAGGCCCAGCCCTGCATCTTCAACGTCAGGGTGGTTTCGACCCAAAAGGGATAGGCCAGCAGCCCCAACAGCGAGCCGATATTCGAGAACGCATACAACCAGTAGGGCGAGCGTCCCGGCAGCGCGCGGCTAAACCAGGCCTGCACCAGCGGGCTGTTGGTGGACAGCAAAAAGTAGGGGATGCCCACGCCCGCCAGCAGCACTTTGAAAATGTCGAAGGTGGGCGTATCGACATTGAGCGGCTTCCAGCTCGCATCCGGCATCACCGGCGAGGGCCACGAAAACCCCACGAGCGCAATTGCGATCAACGATACGACCAGCAAAGCCAGATGGATGCGGCCCTGTAGCTTGCGCGGAACGCGCCTGACCAGCCAAGCTGCGTACGTGTACCCGCCGGTCAGGAAGACCTGGAAGAATAACTCGACGGTTGACCAGACTCCCGGCGTGCCCCCAAACCAGGGCAGGATGTAGCGCGCAATCATCGGCTGCACCTGGAAAAGCAAAAACGCCGAAAGGAAAATACTCAGGATGTAATAAATCATGCTTGACCTCCGCTGCTGATTTTATACGATAACTGCTTTTTACCGGCAACCAATGTAAAACTGAATCTGCAAACTTTAAAGGTGGTTTCGGTACGGTGAGCGGAAGACGAACCGTCAGGGGACACCGCCCAACCACCTATGATTGAAATGGGTGCATTTCATTTGAGTTGAAACCTCCCGAAATGTAGCGTGTTGCGGGTTGCGTAAACCTTCAAAACGGAATACGCAACACGCAGTACGGATTTGTCTCAACTCATTTGAAACACACCCGATTGAAATGATACCTTTACACAATCTTTAATCTTCTTTCACGTCATCTTCATCCCCTGCTCCTATACTATGAGCATAAAAGGAGATTAAACCATGAACAACATTCTAAAAGTTTCACTGATCGTCATTGCCGTGCTCGCCATTGCGGGCGGATTACTCTTTGCCGGAGGGCTGGCCGGCGCGTTCTGGAGCCAGCGCGCGGCGAATGGCTTCGTCCCCGGCAGGGGGAATGTCCCCGGTCAGGGGAATGTCCCCGGTAGGGGGAATGTCCCCGGTCAGGGGATGATGAACCCCGGCGGCGGCAATAATGGACAAATTCCCCAGGGCGGCGGGCAGAATGGGCGCGGCAACCCGGGGAATATCCCCGGCGGCGGCCCCGGGATGCGCGGCATGCCCGGCAACCGCAACCAGGCCAATGCGACGCCCCTAACAACGGACGAGGCCAAACAGGCCGCCCAGGCGTACATCAAGACGCTCAACCTGGATGGATTGCAGGTGGGTACCGTGCTCATCTTCGATAACGGCGCTTACGTGGCCGTCACAGAGACCGCCACCGGCAACGGCGCTTTCGAGTTGCGGGTGGACCCGTTCAACAAGACGGCTTATCCTGAAATGGGGCCTAACAGCATGTGGAACCTGAAATACGGCGGCGTCATCCAGGCCGGAGCGATGAACGGTCGCGGCTATGGCCGAGGCATGATGCGCGGTGGACGGAATAACCCGAATGCCGCCCCAACGGCCACACCCGGCGCGACGGCTGCCCCGGCAGTCACCCCGGCAAACGTTTCGGCAGACATGCCCATCGCGCAAGACCAGGCCATCAAAGACGCCCAGGCTTTCCTCGACAAGGCTGACCCCGGCGCGACGGCCTCCACCACCGCAGTCAAGTTCTACGGTTACTACACCCTGGCCTTCTCGAAAGATGGCAAGGTGGCCGGCATCATCAGCGTCAACGGCTACAACGGCCAGGTCTTCCCGCAAAACGCATACGGGACGTTTATTCAAGAAGCCAAATAACCCCAGTTTGCCCCAATACGCAATACGCATTACGATTTCGTAGTGCGTATTGCGTATTCCGGTAACTGCTCACCCGCCAAGAAATAGAACGCGGATTCGGCGGATTAAGCTGATTTTCGCGGGTAAAACTTAAAAGAATCCGTGTGAATCCGTAAAATCAGCGTCATCCGCGTTCTATTCCCTGGCACCGCCCGCCAGGGCAGGTGTGGGCCATAACAGGCAAGAGCCTGAGCAGTTACGTATTCCGTCCGTATTCCCGTTACAATACAGTCACTCCTCACTATTCTCTGCTCTCTCTTCCCTACTCTCTAAAATGTCCAAAATTCTCATCGTCGACGACGAACCCTCGATCATCAAGCTGGTCAGCGCCTATCTCAAGCCCGAAGGCTATGAAGTCTTTACGGCTGCCGACGGCCCGTCGGGGTTGAAGATGGCCAAGGCCTACAAGCCCGACCTGGTGGTGCTCGACCTGATGCTGCCCGGCATGGACGGCCTGGAGATTCTCACACGCCTGCGCCGCGAGTCGGACGTGTACGTGATCCTGCTGACGGCCCGCGCCGAGGAAACGGACAAAATCGTCGGCCTGTCGGTGGGGGCCGATGACTACGTCACGAAACCGTTCAGCCCCCGGGAACTGGTAGCGAGGATCAAGGCGGCGTTGCGCCGTCAGCAAACGGGAGCAGGCTCCGGGGGCGTTGCGCTTTTCTCGTTTAAACGGGTGCAGATCGACGCGAGCGCCCGCTCGGTAACGGTGGACGGTCATCGCGTCGATTTAACCGCCATTGAATTTGACCTGCTCAAAGCGCTGGCCGAGAACCGCGGGCGCGTGCTGACGCGCGAGCGCCTGATCGAAAAGGTGTGGGGCGGCGAATATTTCGGCGAAATGCGCGTGGTGGACGTGCATCTCGGCCACGTGCGCCAGAAACTGGGGGACGCCGACGTGATCGCCACCGTGCGCGGCGTGGGCTACCGTTTCGAGGATGAGCCGCTATGATGGATGACCTGCGCAGTCGTTTGAGCGCCAAGTTGCTGCTTTCTTACCTGGCGATTATTTTGCTGGTGGCGGTGATTTTGGTCAGCGCCACGCAGTTGACCCTGCCCGGCGCGTTCGACCGTCACCTGGCGGGCATGGAGCCGCAAATGATGGGTCAGCGCAACCCGCCGGGCGGCCCGCCGCCCATGCGCATGAGCGACCTGTACGACGGCTTCCGCGCCAGTTTCAACGATGCGCTGGCTTATGCGCTGCTGGCTGCGGGGCTGGCCGCGCTGCTGGTCAGCCTGTTTTTCAGCCGCAGTGTGGTTGCGCCGCTGCGGGCCATGATGAAGGCTTCGCAGCGCATCGCCGAGGGCCATTACGACGAGCGCGTGCGCGTCAGCGGTTCCGACGAGTTGGCCCAACTTGGGGCGCGCTTCAACAGCATGGCCGGGCGTCTCGAGCAGACCGAGACCATGCGCCGCCAGTTGCTGGGCGATGTGAGCCACGAGTTGCGCACGCCGCTGACGGCCATCGGCGGTTACATGGAGGGCCTGATCGACGGCGTGCTGCCCGCTACGCCGGAGACGTACGAGCAGGTGCGGCACGAAGCCCTGCGCCTGGGCCGCCTGGTGGACGATTTGCAGGAACTCAGCCGGGTGGAAGCCGGGTCGTTTCATTTGGATGTGCGCCCGACGAGTTTATCTGTGCCTTTGGCGACGACTGCCAAGCGGCTTTCGCTGCAATTCGACGAAAAGCAGATCAGACTCACCCTGAGCCTGCCTGCCGATTTGCCGCCGGTGCTGGCTGACGAGGACCGCCTGACCCAGGTGCTGACGAATTTGCTGGCCAACGCCCTGGCTTATACCCCGCCCGGCGGCGAGGTGACCGTTTCGGCGCAGAAGACCGGCGGCGAAGTGCGGGTGGCCGTTAAAGACAGCGGCGTGGGCATCCCGCCGGAGCACCTGGTACACATCTTCGACCGTTTCTACCGCGTGGACAAGTCGCGCTCGCGCGGCGCAGGCGGCGGCTCCGGCATCGGTCTGACGATTGCGCGCCGCCTGGTGGAAGCGCACGGCGGGCGCATTTGGGCCGAGAGTGAGGGTGAAAATAAAGGCAGCGTATTTTTCTTTACGCTGCCGGTGGGAAAGTAGGGGAAGGGAACTTGATGGGTCTTGTGCTATTTTGTTTCAAAGAGTGAGCGTGGCAATCCCGATTGTCTGATGATGCGGTTTTCTCCTTTTTCTGCTTGTCTATAGTAGGGAACTGTTGTATATTTAGGCGATCATCCTGTCTATGGAGTAGCCTGTGTTTGAGCGTATTCTGAATCAATTGCGTGAAAAGGTGCGCACACGCCAATATGTGATGACTCTTCATGCAAATGAAGAAATGGACGAGGATGACCTGACCATTTTGATGTGGAAAGCGCGGTGCTATCCGGCAGCGTGTTTGAGCGCCAAAAAGACAGCGCAACAAACGAATGGAAATATCTCGTCAAAGGCGAGAATCTCTCAGGTGATCTCGTGGTTACTATTGCCCAAATTAGCCCAACTGGGAAACTCGTTTTTGTGACCGTGTTTCGTGAATAAGGAGGCCCTATGATTTGCGACATTTGTGGCAAGGACGGAGCCGAAATCCGTACTGTGACGCGTAGTTATGGCAAAGGCGCAAATTTGTTGATCATCGAAAAAGTGCCGGTTGTAGCCTGTCCCAACTGCGGCGAAAGTTATTTGACGGCTGATACGCTGCACGAGATTGAGCGCATTAAGCTGCACCGCAAGAATCTTGCAAAGCTGCGCAGCATTGCGGTGGCAGAGTTCGCGCAGGGATAGCGCCGGAAAACTTCCGGGATTTTACCCCCTGCGGGGGCGCGGAATCTCGCAGGTCTTTGTAACGCAAAAAGGCAGCCTTCCCGGCAATTGGGAAGGCGCTTTTTATTGGGGCGTGGAGGCTGCGGGCTTGGGTTTGCGCGTGCGCGGTTTGCGTTCAGACCGGCGCGTGCCGCCGACCATCTCATACTGAGACGAGTCGTCGCCGTAAGCGCCTTTGACGCCCGCCCGCGCGCGCTTGACTTTATCCCACAGATCAGCGCGCAGCGCGTCGCTCCGGTTGTACTCGTCGATCAACTGCGCTTTGAGCGAGCTGATCCGATTGCGGGAGGCATCGGCCTGGGCGATGGCGTTCTCGAAGTCGGCGAAAGTCATTTCGCCGACCTTGAAGGCCGGGTTGATGGCTTTCCAGGCCAGGGCAATGTCGTTGGCTTGCTTAAGGGTATTGGGTGGGAAGGGTTTACTGGGCATGGGGTTCTCCTGGTTTGCTTATTAGACTTCCGAAGTCTTCGAGACTTCGGAAGTTTTAGGTTCATGGCGTTGCGTCTATTATCGTCCAAACGAGGCGGGTGTCAAGATTTTAAGGACGGTATGGGTGCTGTGAAAGATGGTATGAATGCTGTAAAATATGGGAAGAATACCGTCAAATACGGGAAGAATACCGTCAAATACGGGAAAGGTATTGTAAAACATCGTAAATATACCATGAAATATAATATAAATATTTTTTAAGTACTGTACATATACCGTATAGTATCATAATGCTACCGTAAAATATAGAAAGCATACCGTCAAATAGGATATGGATACCGTGAAAGACGGTAGGCAGGCCGAGACTCAGACTTCCGAAGTCTCGAAGACTTCGGAAGTCTTGGGTTCATGGGCTGCGCGCGCCGGTCTCTGCGACCCGGTGAGGGGGTTTGCCTGTTGGGTGCTGCGGGCGTATAATTTGGACATGGGATGTTTATACAGTGTAACGGCTTGCTCCACGACATAGTTGAGCCGCATAATCAGCGCGTCAGTGAGTAAAGGAGGTCGGTCAGTGACAACACCAACGCCAGATGATGAGCACGTAAAAGCACAAGTCTCGAAAGAGATGGAAGATGCTAAAACCTTTGCGAAAACTCTCAACTTTGAAGAAGTTAAGAGTGGCGAGTGGTTTCTCAAATTACTACAGCAAGTCGTAAGGGCTTATGACCGTAATGCAAAGGCCGCCTATTTCCAAAAAAAGTATCCCGGTCTGTCCCCGGATGAAATTGCAGATATTCTTATTTTGGTAACAGTAAAATACGCCGCTATCGCTGGAGCACTTGCAGGCGTCGCCGCATCAGCGAGCGAATTCGCCACCCTAAGTTCGGCAGGTCTGACAGTCTCTTTATTTGTTGGGAGCATTGGCGCAGAAATGCTGTACCTTTCCAATATTCAAATGCGGCTTGTGCTGGACATGTCGGTGCTGTATGACTTGCAGTTAGACACGGAAGACCCCGAAGATATACTCCTGATTTTCGGGTATGCGCTCGGCATCGCACCCGCTGAAGGTCTTGGCAAAGGTTTACAGGTTGCGGCGCGTGCAAGCACAACAAGCGCAGTTAAGAAGGTATTTAGCAACACGACCTTAGATGCCCTGCAAAAATTCGCGCAAAAGCTTGGCTTCAAAATTCTGCAAAGGACCATCGTCAAATATGCGGTTGTCGGTGTTTCTGTCGCTGTGGGGAGTGGCTACAACTATATTGCCACGAAGTCCGTTGGAGAAATTGCCAAAACCCATTTCAAGAACATGGGTAAAGTGACTGACGAATTGCGGGCAGTCATTTCAAAGCAAAATGTCTACGATTTAGCCATACCTGCCGCCGCAATGTTTATGGCGCAGGTGGACGGCAACGTATCGCCCAAAGAAATGGAGCTCTATCGGGCCATGCTTTCGCGCATGTCCTTTGAAGAGCATACGCCCGCCGATTTTAACAAGCTCGTCAGCGATGAACACAGTATTCTTGACGCAGTATCGCAAATAGAAGATGTCGAATTACGGAAAGCCTTGATTGAATTGCTAACACTGATGGCCGTCTATGATGGCATGTTGGCCAACGAGGAGCGCGAATTTCTAACAAGCGCCGCTGAAAGATTGGGTGTTTCGTTGGATATAGAGCAAGTGGAGAAGCGAGCAAAAGAGTATCAGGTCATCGTTGAAAAGAACCTGCTTGAGAAAACGGCGGGAGCAATGGGTGGCGCGGCAGTAGCGGCAATTGGCACGGCGGGACAAGCTGCCAACAGACTCAAGGATGCGCTTGGAAAAGTAGTAAATCGGCAAGATAGCGGTAAATCTTCCACCTCCCCGGCCTCCACACAGGATGATCCTGTAGATGGACTCAAGAATGACCTTCATTAACGATGCGGTCTTCGCAAAACCAAATTCAAAATCGTGTTGCAAAAGCGGCCCAATGATGGTCGGCGGGGCAGCCCCACTCCGCTGCACTACGGGGATTGCATTGTCCACCCCGCCGCCGGTTCAGAACCGCGCACCTCGGAAAACCATCGAGGCTGACGGGGTTTGCCCGCACTTTCGGGGAGTCTGTTCCAGGGGCGGGTTCGGCGTCTGGTAATTTTTCCCGCCAAGCAGCCGGGGCAGGCCGCCTGCCGTTGCCCGCCGAAATGATGAGATACAATCGTTGAGAAATAATCGGAAGGTCAGTTCCTTACAAGTAAACCTGGAGGCGATATGCGATGGCATAAAGGTAGAGGCAAGTTAGGCTTGTTCGACCCCCTTCTCGGTACCTGGGAAGCAGAAGCCAACTCTGAAAGGGGCCAAGTCAAGTGCAAACGGGAGTTCAAGAAAGCGTTGTCAAGCAGCTATATCCAACTGACAGCCCATTGGGAGTTTGCCGATAAATCTTACGATGAATTGGCGATGATCGGGGTCAACCCTGAAAAAGAAGTATGCTTTTGGTCATTTACTTCCGACGGCAAGCAATCTGATGGGAAATTGGCAGATGTGAGCGATGTTCACCCAGAAGCGATTGGCTTTGAAGCGCAAATGCCGGCAGGAACAGCCAGGATGGTCTACTGGCCGGATGAAGACCAGGGCTTTTATTGGATCGTCGAATCGAAGACGAAAAAGGGCTGGAACAGATTTGTTGAGCATCACTATTTGCCCATCGACGAGGCAAAGGGTTAGCAGCGAATACAAAAAAACCTGTGAGGCTAAACAGAAGTCAAGCAGGCCAATAATGGTCGGCGGGGCAACCCCATTCCGTTTCACTACGGGGCTTGGGACGGGATCTGTTTGGTGGGCCTGTGTAAAAATCATATGATTTGGTTATGACGTTTGCTTCCATTTTGGTATACCATATAGATACACAACCCAAAAAGGAGGCTCGTCATGTATAAAAGAATTTACCAACCCATTGTTATGCTGGCGGTGCTGCTGGCGTCTTTTTCGAGCGGCAATGCCCTGGCCTGGTCGGGCTGCGGTTCGACCTACACCGTGCGCTGGGGCGATACCCTGTATGGGATCGCGGCTTATTGCGGCACCACAGCGTCGGCGCTGCAGCGGGCCAATCCCGGCCTGGGCAGTTGGGTCTACGCCGGGCAGGTGCTGGTGTTGCCCGGCGCTGCCTGGGATAACGGCAACGGCTACTCCACCTACGTGGTCGCGCCGGGCGATACGCTCAAGGCGATTGCCATTCGTTACGGCACCAGCATGGACGCGCTTGCCCGCCTGAATGGCATCTACAACTACAACCTGATCTATGCCGGGCAGCGCCTGACCGTCCCGAACGCCGGCAGTTACGTGCCCCCGGCCCCGCCACCCGGCGGTTCGACGTATGTGATCCAACCGGGCGATACGCTGCGCAAACTTGCCTTCCGTTGGGGCGTGACCATCGACGCTATCCTGGCAGCCAACCCGCAAATCACAAACCCCAGCCTGGTCTACGTCTGGCAGGTGATCAACATACCGGGATCGTCCGCCGCGCCGGTGTACTACACCGTCCAACGCGGCGACACGTTGCAGATCATCGCCGCCCGCTACGGGACGAGCGTCTATAGCCTGCAAATGCTCAACCCGCAAATCTGGAATCCAAACTGGATATTCTATGGCCAGGTCATCAATTTGCCTGCAGCCCCTCAATACTATACTGTCCAGTATGGTGACACTCTCCAAATTATAGCTAATCGCTTTGGCACTAGCGTATATAGTTTAGAGTCACTTAACCAACTCTGGAACCCAAACTTAATTTATGTTGGACAAGTTATCCGAATTTGGTAAATAACAACCAGCGCTTAGTTAA
>JBARBA010000705.1:0-3622 GCA_049792555.1 Anaerolineales bacterium | reverse complement strand
CGGTCGAGGCAGCCCAGGATGTTCATCAACGTGGATTTGCCCGAACCCGATGGGCCAACAATGGCGACGGCTTCGCCTTTGTCAATCTGCAACGAGAGTCCGCGCAATGCCTGGACTTCCACGCCGCCCATTTTATAGACTTTGGTCAGGCCCTCGGCGAGAATGACAGGTTCAGCCATTAGCCGCCTCCGCCGCCGCTGCTGGCGGGGCCACCCGACGATGGGCCAAATACCGCCGGGGGATTGAGAATGATCAGGTCGCCGACCTTCAAATCGCCGCCGACGACTTCGCTGTCGTTATCTGACGTAGCGCCTAACTGAATCTTGACCTGCGCGGGGGCGCCATTTCGCAAGACATACACAACACGGCTGCCATTCACCACGCGCACGGCGCGGTTGGGAACGAGCAAGACATTATCGAGTTGTTTAACGAGAATGTTCACAGCAGCGGTCATACCGGGTTTGACGGTGCCATCGGCGTTGGTGAGTTTGAGTGTCACAGTAAAGTTGACAGCCCCCTGCACCACCACGCCAACCGTACTAACCTTCGTCACCACACCTTTGTAGGTATTTCCCAGAATCGCGTCAAAACTTATGTCAGCAGTCTGGCCAATTTGGATGGAATTGATGTCGATTTCTGAGATATCCACATCCACCAACAAGCTGGACAAATCGTCCAAACGGAAAGCGACCAAACCGGGAGCAACCTGGTCGCCGGGCAATAATTTGGCATCTGTCACAGTGGCGTTAAACGGGGCGGTAACGCGGGACAGATTAAGCGTAGACTGCGCGGCGGCGATCCTGCTTTGCGCAGCAGCAATCTTAAGCGGGTCAACGCCATTCTTTACGTTATCCCGAATTTGTTTCGCATCGTCCAGCGCCGCCCTGGCAAGGTCCAGCGTCGCCTTGGTTTTCTCGTAATCGTATTGGGTGGGCTTGCCGGTATACCAGTTGTATAATTCTTGCAGATTGTTCAACGCCATCTGGGCGTTGGTCATGGCCAGCAAGGCCGCTGCTTTTAGCGAGTCGCCATCGGGGCGGTTTTGCACCTGTCGATAGGCTTTGGTGGCGAGCGTCAGCTTGTCCTGGGCCTCCCAGATTTGCGCCTGGGTGCTTTTGATCAAAGTGTCGCTTGCGCGCGGATAATCCAGCCCATTCCAATTATTCAGGGCCGTTTCGAGCGCTTTCTGGGCATTGACAACATTCAACTGCGCCTGCGCCAGGGATGTGGTGGAGTCGAGCATATCCTGCAAATCACGCTGGGCGGTTGCCAGGTCAGATGGCCCGCTGACGATCGCAGCAGGCATAGAGTCCAATCGCAAAGTAGCCAAAACGTCATCTGTTTTGACTTTATCACCAACTTTTACATTAACCGTATCCACCGTGCCGGTGGTTTGCCAGAGCAACTGGGCCGATTGGTTGGAGCGCACCGTACCGGTAGCGCCCACCTTTGCCGAAAGGCTGCCCTTTGCGGCAGCGACGGTATCGTACTGGCTCTTGCCCTGGCCCTGGCAGGCCGTCAACGCCAGCGCAACGACGACCACGATCATAATGATATTTTGAAATTTCTTCATAGGTTCTCCTGTCTGAAAAGCGCAATACATAACTGTATTCTACGCAATATACACAGCCCATTGTTTTGGATTTTATCCAGTGCATGGATAATGGGTTGTTTGGATGTTCAACCTGGGCAGGTCGGGGCCACCAGCACCAACTTCGTTATCTTCCAACCCCTTCAAGGTTGGCATTGGACGTATTTTAAGGCAGTAGCGCATAACTTGCTTTTCTTACCGGACAAAAACTCTGGTAATCAGCCCGTAAGTCGGGACGCAACGCAGTCCCGACTTACGGGCTGGGACCACCCAATTGCTGAAGACCCAAAACTTTATCGAGGTCCGCAAGTCAAATATAAAATAGCAAGTTATGCGGTAGTGCATTTTAAGCTTTATTTTGACTCTGAAGGAGCCGCCAGGCCGGCCTCAATAAACATCAGCAGCCGGGCAATTTCTTGCGAAGAGTCTTCAAGCTGTGTTGATTCGAACAAGCGGAAAAGCAGCCCTGTCTGCAAAGCGCTCACATAATCTGCCATATTATCCAAGGGAATATCGGTGCGTACTTCACCCCTGGCCTGTCCATAACGCAAAACCTGGGCGAAAATTTCAAGCATCCCCGTTCGAGCGAGGGCCATGTGGGGCTTGTTTTTCGGTTTCAGCGCCTCATCCATGAAAGCCCGGACAACATCCGGCGAAGCCAGGAAGTTCTCGCCCATCCCGGCAAACAGGAATTGCAAAACTTGCATGGTGGATGGTTGTGTATCCAGGTACGCCGTCAGCTTGGGCTGGACGTATTGTTGAAGAATCTCCTGCCCCCAGGGTAAAAGCAGGGCGTCTTTCGACGGGAAATAGTTGAACAGCGTTCCCCGGCTGATTTCCGCTTTGGCAGCGATGTCATCCATGGTGGTCTGCTGGCAGCCCCTGGCCTTAAATAGCTCCATGGCAGCCGCAATAATGCGTTGAGTGACTCTTTGTTTGTTCCTTTCGCGCAACGGTAAAACCATGTAGGTGATTTCTATCTTTTTGCAGGGGGATTGTTATACTAAGTACAAAGTTATACCAAGTGTACCACATCCACTATCGGATATTTATTTCCTGCCACCTTGCAGATCGGTAAACGCGATGGGTGTAGTGTGTTTCAAATGAGTTGAGACAAATCCGTATTGCGTGTTGCGTATTCCGTTTTGAAGGTTTATATAATCCCGTAGTGTAGCGGAGTGGACGCAACCCGCTACATGCTACATTTCGGGAGGTTTCAACCCAAATGAAATGCACCCAAATGCAACGTCGCGGCTCGCCGTGTCGAAGTATTCGCGCCGTCCGCGCCCGAAGCACGGCAAATCCCGGGGGGCCAAATTTATTACACGCCCAACATGAAAAAGTGATTGACTTGACGAATCGCGCGTGCTAAAATGTATTAACAAATCCATTGGTTGAAGTGAATAAGGTGGCTAACCCCAGTAAACCCCTGCGGTTGAATGTCGGATTTATCATCAATGCTCAAATCGGATTTAGCCGCGATTTTGACTTTGATTTTCCGCTGCTAAAAGCAGGGGATGATTTGACGCTGGCAGATTTTAAAGGCCTTGCCAAAATCGGGCGGACACCGCAGGGATTGCTCGTGCAGGGGAATTTTTCCGGCACCGCCAGGCAGGAATGTGTGCGCTGCCTGTCCGAGTATGATCAGCTTCTTGAATGGGAGTTCATCGAACTATATGCGTTTGACCGCAAGTCAGTGACAGAATCCGGGCTGGTGGTGCCCGAGGATGCGCATATCGATTTGCAGCCGCTGGTGCGAGAATTTGCCTTGCTTGAATTCCCCATCAAACCACTTTGCAAACCGGATTGCAAGGGGCTGTGCATTGTTTGCGGTGAGGACTTAAATGTGCGTGATTGCGGGCATCGCCCCGATAATGATTCGCCTTTTGCGGCGCTGAAGCAACTATTGGACAAGTAAATCTCTTTCAGTGCCGGATGTTGAACGTGGAGGGTACCTGGTGCATCCGGATCGACGAAGACGCACAGAAGTCCTCTCGCACCTGCTGGAAAAAGCGGGTGTGCAGGGTTACT
>JBARBA010000704.1:0-15126 GCA_049792555.1 Anaerolineales bacterium | reverse complement strand
GAAGTTGTCGCGCGGGCCATAAAGGTTGACCGGCAGCAGGTAGATCGAGTTAAAACCATACTGTTGGCGGTAGGCCTGCGACTGCACGAGCAGCATCTTCTTGGCCAGACCGTAGGGCGCATTGGTCTCTTCGGGATACCCCATCCACAAATCTTCTTCCTTGAAAGGCACCGGCGTGAACTTTGGATAAGCGCAGACCGTGCCGATGGCGGTGAACTTGCCGACGCCGTTCTGCCAGGCCTGGTGCATCAGCTCCACGCCCATTACCAGGTTGTCATAGAAGAATTCCGCCGGGTATTCGCGGTTGGCCCCAATCCCGCCGACGTGGGCGGCGAGGTGGATGATGATTAAGTTGGAAGGTTGAAGGTTGAAGGTTGAAAGTTGAAAGTCGCATTGCGTTGACTTTATATACGCGGGAACCTTGTCAACAGGGAGGAGCGCATCGCCTAGCAATCGGCTAATGTCATCACGATTGGTTAAATCATATTCCTGGATGCGGGGGATGAGAATATCAGTCGCTCCATGCGAAACTAATTTTTCTGTGACAAATGAGCCGAGAAATCCATCCCCGCCTGTGACAATAACGCGTTTACCGGCCCAGAAAGTTTCGGTTGGAGGCAAAGTCTTCATAGAGAGTTGAAAATCAGACATCGTAGCTTGCTCCATCTTCGCTAATGCGACGAGAATTGGGACGAGCTTCGAGATACTGAGATAATTTAAAGATTTGTTTGCTGCAAATGGTTGCCATTTCAGATGCTTCAGCAAACTGTTCGGGCAAAGTGTAGTTGCGGTCAAGAGTGAGATAAAGTTGCGCACGCAATTCACCGGCAGAAGCTTTTGCGCGACCAAGATATTCGATAAACATGGCTTGTGTACGACTTTCGAACCCTTCTGCAATGTTCGACATCACCGAAACTGCGGCCCGGCGCATCTGGTCGCGCAGACCAAAGTCATGCGCAAACTCACCAGACGAAGAGAAATCATAAATCAGGTTTGCCAGCACTCTGGCTCGTTTCCAAACATCCAAGTCTTCAAATCTTTCTACAGTTGCCATGCCTGTCACCTTCAACTTTGAATTTTTGAACTTTCAACTTTTGAACCTTCAACTTTCAACTTTCAACTTTCAACCTTCAACCTTCAACCTTCAACCTTCAAACCTTCAACCATTTATTGCACCACAAACTGCGCATTGCGATAGCGCTCGTGCTGCGGTTCGCGGATCAGGCCCAGGCGCAGCGCGTTGACCACTTCGCGAACACCATCCTCAACCGTCCGTGTGGCAGTGAAACCCAGTTCACGCCGAATTTTTTCGAACGAAACCAAAAGATCGCCTGTATCGCCGCCGAAGGTCAAATCCCTGGGTTCGACCACGGTATCAGGCAGGCGTTTGATAATCAACGCGACAATCTGGTCTTTGGTGTAATTGCCGTCATCCGTGCCCAGGTTATATACCTGGCCGCGCGCCTTTTCGTCGGGCGCATCCAGGCCCAGCAGGATGCCGCGCGCCACATCATGCACATGCACAAACGAACGTAAATAACCGCGCTGGTAAATGAACAAATCGCGCTGGCTAAAAGCAGTCAGCACGAACTGATTGACGAGCAAATCGAAGCGCGTGCGCGGCGAAATGCCGTAAAGCGCCGCCAGCCGAAAGACCAACGCCCCTTTCGGGAGCAAAAACTCCTCGGCGGCAACCTTCGTCTCGGCATACAGCGACTGCGGATTTAAGGGGGACTCTTCCGTGGCCGGGCGTCCGTCTGTTGAAAGGCCATAGTTACTGTAGGTGGACGCAAACACGAACCGCCCGATCCGCAAACTCTCGGCCTGGTCGTAAATGTTCTTCACCGCCTCGACGTTGAACTTCCAGGCCGCCTGCCTGCCCACCGCCTGACAGGCCGGGAACCCGGCAATCCCGGCCAGGTGGACGACGGCATCGGGTTTGGGCCAACTGCGCGACAAGGAATAACGCAGACTGTGCTCCTCGGCAACATCATCCTTCACAAAGCGAAAGTTGGGGTGAGACAGAAATGTGATCAAAGATTCCCCGCCAAAGAGCAGGTTATCGATCACCGTCACTTTATGCCCGGCTTGCAAAAGCTGCGCTGTCAAAAGCGACCCGATGTAACCTGCTCCCCCGGTTACTGCAATATGCTTTGGCTCGGTTGTCATACCGCCTCCACGTTAACCAAAATGACCTTCAACCCGTTCACGACCAAAGCCGGGACGGCAGGCTCATCTACAATCGCAACACCCTGCTCAAGACAGGTCAAGCGGCAAATATCGGCCACATCGCCATCGCCAACCAGCCGCACGCGCTCAAAGCCGTCTTTCTTCACCTTTTCAACGTACTCTTTGACCTTTTGGCGCACCCGGCGATAAAGATTGAACTGCTGTTCAACATAATCGACGGTCAAGTGAGCGCTCAACGCCAACCCCTCAGGCGTAATGATATAGCGCAGTTTGCGCCGTTCGGCTTGTTTCACCTTGACGTACCCCTTGGCGATTAAACGCTTGAGATGCCAGTTCACCGTCCCGACCGCCACACCCAATTGCGTGGCCAGGGTCGCCTGGGTTACATCCGGGTTGTGCTCGATGGTTTCAAGCAGGGAAAGATCGCGGGTTGTTTCGATGGAGGGTTCCATAGTTTAAATTCAACGATTGAATTATAACATTAGAACTACCAACAGACTTCCGAAGTCTTTAAGACTTCGGAAGTCTGGAGTCTGGTCAGCGCGCTCACGGGCAATGCGCCGCCCCCTCTTGCGGCACATACACCGCAATGTGATCGTCCGGGAAAAATTCGGCTCGCTGGTAGGTACACAGGATGCGCTTGGCTACATAGCGCGTCCAGGCGTCGTTTTCTGCGCCCATTGCCTCGCCATCCCCAACGATGTTGCTCGATAAAGGCTCATCGACCACAATCGCCGCAAAACGATGCTGTTGAAGCTGGGCGCGGAAATCATCCAGGTAAGCCTCGTTATCAGACATCGCCATTTCCATCAGCTCTTCGCGTTCATATTCGGGGATTAATGTCACGTTTCGAAGCATTTTCATGGCGACCAGGTGGCGCTGCGTGATAAAAAGGATTTCGCCGCCCCGGGCATTGACCGAGTCCACCCGTTGCTGCAACGCCGTTAAAGTGGCCTGCGCCTGCCCTGGATCGTACGCCTGGACCGACGATTTGCCCCGCAGGATAAGGCAGGCCGGGACGAGCACCAGCAACGCAACCGTCGACCAGTGAAATTTCACAGGCTCCGCCGCCTGACCGTTTTCAGGCGTGTACCGCGCAAACAGCGCATATGCGCCGACGATCATCAAAACGACGACATAAGCGTCCATGTTATGCAGGTCAGCCCCGCCGCCGATCTTCAAGCTGACGAGGATTCCGCCCGCGAAAAGCGCCAGCAACGCCAGGGCAATCAAACATACCCGCAGGCGAGTCCAGTCCGAGCGGCGCTTCCACAGGCTGAAACCGATTACCAACCACAACGGCAACGAAAATAGCGCGATCCCCGGCACAATTCCCAAAGGATACGAAGCGTTGGGCCACAGGCGGTCCCACAATTTGGCGGAACTCAAACTGGTATAAAAATCGCCTGCATCGGGGATGCCCGAAAAGGCAATGTAGAGCCATTGGGTGGCGAAGGCGATGAGTGTGCCGGTAACAAACCACAGCAAAGGCTTGAACATAGCGCGTATTGCGTGTTGCGTGTTGCGTATCTTATTCGACGTTGCAGGCATTTCGAGCAAAAACAACACCACCGCCAACATGCCCGGCACCGGATACCAGTTCAAGCGGCTGAGACCGGCCCAGATGGATGCGGCGATGAGGGCAATCCAGGTGCGGCGGTTATTCGTGGTTGAAAAGCCCCATAGCATAATCAAGACCGGCACGGCCAGATGCAGATAGAGCGGCAAGGTAAACAGGTAGACAAAAATCCAGATACAAAACAGCCATCGGATGGCGCGGTTATCGATCTTCAGCCGATATAAAAGCGCCGGGGCGATCAGTCCCACCAACAGCAGGCGCACGGCCACCTGCCAGAAGCGGTGGAACCACAAAGGCGCACTGAAAAGATAAGGGGGAATCAGCAGGAGATGCAGCGACGGATGCAAAATCGGCCAGGGAACGCGCTGCCCATAAATCAACGGCGAAATAAACAGCGAAGGCCAATAAAAGCGGCTGGTCTCCGACCAGCCCATGGCAAAGGGATAATCCGAAATGTCGGGCCGGTAGAGCAAAACACGGTAGACGGCCGCCTGCAAAAGCACCGTCACCAGGAAAGCGGCCGGCCACGAAAGCCTCGGCCAGAGCATTTTGAGCGCGTTCATGCCGAGCAATGCCAGCAGAATGAAAATAAAAAGACGCACCCAATCCTGAGTGCGCAACAGGTCGCCGTAGTAGGTATGGAACAGGATAAAAGAAGACCCGGTCAGCGCTGCCAACAGCGCGGGCCAAGCCATCCAACGCAACGGGCCGGTTATTTTTGCGCCCGCTTCGAGCCGGTCCAAAAGCATCTCACGGCGGGCCGACCAGGTTAACGCGAACAGGCCCAGGCTGAGCGCCGCAACCAGCGCCAGCGCGCCAAACCCCGTCAGCCAGGATTTGCTCGTCAGGGGCGCGATCTTCAACTTGTCAGCCAGAGTCCAAAGCTGCCATAATGCGAGCAAGGCTGCGGGGGGAACGATCCCCAGAATCATCCGCCAAAAGACGAGGCGCGAGGGCTGAGTGGACATAAATCTTAAGTTTCTCAAAATTGGATTAAACCATTATTTGCCACAAAACAGACGGGTAATATCGTTTAGCACCAGAGGGGTGAGCGGGTGTTTGGCGTTATTCATTTTACGCAGGTTGTCGCAGGCCTGTTTTTGATAATAAGGTTCCTGTCTGACCGATTTCGCGGCATTATCCAGGCTTTGAATCTCCCCAAGATAGGCATAAGCCTGCAAGAAAGGCATCCATTCGATGGCGTCATTAGGATGGAGACCTTGTTTAATGGCCTGATCACCCAGTCTGGCTACCTCCTGCCAGTTCCCCTGCTGCCGGGCCAGCCCTGCTTTCTGATAGTAGTAACACCAGGTGTGAGCCGGTTCGGCTCCGAAAGGCGGTTGAGGCGGTACGGGAGATTTGCCAGCCGGCACAACATTGCCGATCTTTGAATAAGGCCCACTGACAAAAGTGATGCTATTATCGTTGGTTGAATATTCCGACCAGGTTGTATCAACAACCCGCACGCAGACATCTTCGCCAGGTTGCGCCATCACCAGCATATTTTTGTAGTCAAAATGATAGCTGGAGTTTGTGACAACGAGATTCATCACATCGCCATTTGCGCCTGTCATGATATTTTTGATGGTTTCCGGCTGCACGGTAATTGCGATGATTGGAATCGCCTCCCAGGACTGATTTTGGTGTTCAGGATAATAGATAAAATCGGCCGGCCCCCAAACAAGCGAGTCGTTATCGCCGATATCGAATGGATATTGAACCAGCAAGGTGGTTTTTGGACGTATGGAAGGCGCGCGCCAACTCATTTGCCACCAAAAGTCGTAGATGTTTTTCTCTTCCAATGCTGCCCGATAAGCGATTGCCTGGTGTGTCAAAGATGCAAGTCCAATCAGGATCGAAAGAGCGACTATCCTTAAATTTTTGGAGGAAATCGAATAAACCAATCCGCCCAGAAAAAGGACACCGGCCAACGAAGCGGGCAAGCTGTATTGAGAGTAGTTAAGTGTCACCGAGACCATACGGTTTGCCACCACAATGGGCAAAACTCCAGCCAATGTGCCCAGCAATCCTACCCCCAGCAGTTCCCACTGCCACCCTGATGAATCAGCATCGCTGGCAGGTTCGTCTGGCTGCATCCTGGAGAAAAAAAAGAATGCCAGCACTCCTGCCAAAATTACCACTGCCGCCAAAATAAAACGGATCACGAAATCATGCGGCTGGCCAAAGTAAAAATTTGAATTGAATGGAACCGCCCATGACAACAGGGTAACATTCAAAGAACCCTGGAAAAGTTTAACCATCCACGAAATAACGGTAAGAGGATCGGCAAAAACACGCCCCAACTGCACACCGGCTTGCTGCGCTTTTCTCCAATTATCAAACACAAATTGATACCAAAAAATAAAACCGACGGGAATTATCAGGAATACCGCTGAAGCGCGGATTGTGCGCAGGGAGAGATTCTTGAAACCGGCCTGAGGGGAATTATGTTTTAAGAACAGGAAAACAGCCAGGATTCTGAAGGCTTCCATCCCAATGGCAAATTCGACCAACGCCAGGTAAATCCACCCGCTCAGGATTGCGCCAAGCGCCCAGGCGACCCGTTTCCAGATGGAATTCGATTCGATTGCTTTAAGCGTAAACACAATTGAAAATACCTGCAAGGTAAGACTAAGCACATAAGGTTGGAACTCAAAGCCTGAAACCCACCATAAAAAGCCTGGAAAAAGAAGGAATAATGTTGCCAGGAAAAAATTTGCCTGTCTTTGCTTGCGCCAGAGTATATTGAATAACCAGAGCGCCCCCAGGCCGCCCAACAAACGCCAAAAATAGAGGGTCAAGTTGTAAGGCAGAGGATGCAAGCCATACAGTGAGAACAGGATTTGATACAAAGGACCACGAATAGGGCGGGTGTGCAGCGTCAGGTCAATAAATGCTTTGGAACCAAGCACAAGCCCGTTATAAATAAAATACCAATCGTCGGCGTGAAACGAAAGATTGCCCACTTGAGGCAGGTAGACCAGCGCAGAGATGACGGTCAAAAACAGGATTTCCGGCCACCGTGTGAATTTGAATTTTTTCCAAAACATGCTTCATGCTCCTGACGCAAAATAGTAATATGCCCGAGTTGCGCGGGATTGATTTTACCCCCCCTGTTCGCCTAAAAATCGTCTATTATCTTTTTTTAAGAATTGACATGCCAATCTAAAAGGTGAGACGCGAGGGATGAACAATGTCCGGTTTTCTTTGTTCCATCCAAATGGCATTAAAATCAAACGGTTCTGCAAAAGGAGCCATCAACGATGGATGTTAACCGTCACCAGAAAGAAATATTATTGAACCAGCATTACTGGCAAGAAAAGCAGATCTTGCGCATGGCATACCGCGAATTTTACAACCTGATCGCGGCCCAATTATCGGCGTTAAGCGATCCGCTGGTGGTGGAACTCGGCTCGGGCATTGGAAATATCAAGGAGGTTATCCCTGGTTGCCTGCGCACCGACCTGTTTGCCAACCCGTGGATCGATCAGGTGGAAAACGCCTACCAGTTGAGCTTTGGCGATGGAACCGTCAGCGACCTGATTTTGTTCGACGTTTTCCACCACCTGCGCTATCCGGGGACGGCTTTGCGCGAATTCGAACGCGTGCTGCGCAGCCCCGACCCTGCGTCAGGGCAACCTGGCGGGCGCGTGCTGATTTTTGATCCGTGTATCAGCGCACTGGGGATGCTGGTTTTCGGCGCTTTGCACCCTGAACCGGTGGCATACAGAGAGCGCATCGTTTGGGATGCGCCGCAAGGCTGGTCGCCGGCGCAGGTGGATTATTACGCCGCGCAGGGCAACGCCACCCGTATCTTTTTCGGTGATGAGCGCACCCGGTTGCCAGACCGGTGGAATATCGTCTGCCGCCAACGCTTTGCGGCGCTGGCTTACGTTGCCAGTGGGGGTTATTCCAAACCTCGATTTTACCCGGATCGACTCTACCCGTTTCTACGTTCCGTTGGGCAGGCGCTGGAACTGGCCCCGGCATTGTTCGCTACGCGCCTGCTGGTGGTGCTCGAAAAGAAGGCGTAAAGGTGGTTGAGTAGACGGCGGCGCTATCCCGCCGTCGTATCGAAACCACTGACTGAAAAGAAGGCTTAACGACAGCCACCCACATCCACCAGCCAGCGCAGGTCCGACGGTTTGCCGTCCGCGCCGGTCTCTTGGAATTTATCCAGGCTGCGGACGCAGGCTTGCTCGAAACGCGCGGCATACTTGCGCCCGTATTGTAAATCCAGATAAACATAACGATACCCGGCGGCGTTCAGGCGATAGGGATCAGGGTCGTTTGCCAGCGCCACAAACGTCGGGTCGGAGGGCGGGCCGTAATTGTTGGATGAAATGGTATGCAGCCCCAACACAATCGTCCCGCGAATGGGATTGGGATCGAAGACCAGCGCATGGGGGTCGAGCGCGCCCCAGTGCTTTTCGTACATGCGCGCATCCAGGGCGCTCAAAGACTCGGCGTAAACCGGGTTGGGCATGACCGCCATCTCCAGGCTGAAAAGCGCCAGCCCGCTCAAGCAGGCCGCCAGGCCCCAGCCCAGCAAAGCTATTTTGGCGGTTTCAGAGCGTTTCTGCGCCCAAAGCCAGAGCAGCGGGACGGCGTAGATTTTCAGCACCAGCAAAAAGTGAGCGGTCATGCGCGAAAGCGCCGTCGGCCCGGCGTTGCCGGTGTATTCCACGAAAACGGTCAGCAGGCTGGGGACGATGGAAAAAAGCCAGGCAGCCTCGATCCATTTTTCGTCGCGTACCAGTTCCAGGGCGTATTTCAATGCCCAGGGCAGGGCCAGGATCACCAGCCCGGTTTCGGCCAAAATAACGGGCCAGTCCACCGGGTTGAATAGCGACAGGCTGCCCAGGTGCGCCGACAGCACTGCCGGAAGCTGGAAGGCAAACGAGACTTTATACAGCGCGTCGGTCGGAGCGCCGGTCAGACGCCCGACCCAGCCCATGAGCACGCCCGTAAAGACGCCGCCCTGTACCAACGCCAGCAATCCGCCGCCGACAAAGGCCGGGAGTTGGCTCCACAATGATGGCGGCAGGCGCACACTGCGGTTTTTGACGACCCAGAACAGCGCCGCGCAAACCAGCCCGGCATACAGAAAAACAAAGGTGACTTCGTTGATCAGGGCCAGCGCGCCCAGCAGGACGGCGAGCACGGCTTGCGCGGCCCACCCGCGCCCCTTGCCGGCCAGCAAGACCAGCAGCAGGGCCAGCATGACCATGCTTGCGCCATACCCGGCGTGAGAGAGCACCAGAGAAGCATCCAGGCCGCTGCCGTAGATAAAGGGAAACGGCAACGGCCCAAGCCCCTGGATTTGCCAGTACTTGGAGAGCGCCGTCGTCAGGTTTGGGGCCGTGTCCGCGCCCGACCCGATCAGCGTGACGCTCGCAGAAGCGGCATTCAGCAGCCGCGTGGGCAGCAGCAGCAAAATCCAGCGCGCGCCGCCCACGAAAAACATGAAAGCGGCAGAGAGCGCCGCCGCAATGCGATTGCCGGTCAGGCGCTGCGCCAGCATCCCGCCGAAGGCCAGCGCCAGCGCCAGGGTCAGGCCGCGCGCCAGGTCGAGCGCCGCCCAGGGAGCCGCGCCCGCCAGGCGTTCGAACTGGGCCGCCACGACCAACAGGAAGTAATGGTAGCTCCACAGCACGCGCGGGTCGAATGCAAAATGGGGCGGGATATCGCCCAGCGCCATGCTCGAAAGTTGCGGCAGGTTCTGATAATCGTCAAAAATCCCCAGGCCGCGCCCGATCAGCGTAAAAACGAAGACTGCCGCAAGAAACGTCAACCACTGCGCAGGCTGGAAGGCTTCCTTCGGGAACAGGTCGCGCGTTAGCGGCCAGGCCAGGGCCACGCCAATGACCACCGTCAGCAGCGCCGCGCCCCAAAAAGCAAACGTAGTCGGCATGAAACGCGCCAGCCAGTTGGCAAACCAAGTCCCCAGCGTCAGGCCGACGGCCAGGGAGATCAAGCCGCGTTCGCGCGTCGGCAGGTCAAAGATGCGGGCCGTGATCAGCCAGCCGCCGAGCGTCCACAGGGCCAGGAGCAGAATAAGGGGAAGAAAGTTGATTTCGCTGAATAGGTACATGGATTTCAGGTTTTAGATTGACGATTTTGGATTGACTGCCTTGAACAGGGTTTCATACTGCCCGACAATCGTTTCCAGGTCAAACTTTTTCGCCAATTTGCGGCTTTTTTGTTGCGCCGATTGTAGGAGGGCCGGGTTTTCGAGCAGCTTTCTTAAGGATGCTGCCAGCGTGCCCATATCGCCGGTTGGGAAGAGAAAGCCGTTCTCCCCGTTTTGCACCAGTTCGCCATTGCCGCCGGCGTCGCTCAACACCAGCGCCAGCCCCATGCCCAACGCCTGCACGCCGACCACCGAAAGTCCTTCGGAACGGGATGGCAGGACAAGGATGTCGCCGCGCGCGAAGGCATTTAACACTTCTTCTGGCGTGACCCAACCCGGAAAGGACACCCGCTCAGACAACCCGCAAGTGGCCGCCGCTTCACGAGCCGACTCCAGCAAGGGGCCGTCGCCCAGCATACAGCACGTCCACGGTAGACTTTTAAAATACGAGAGCGCCTCGATCAGGTGAAGCGGGTTTTTTTGTTCTACAAAGCGGCCCGCAAAAACGATATGCGGCGGCGCTCCGTCAACGAACACGTGGAGCGGCAACGCCGCCAAATCCATGCCGTTGGGAATGACGTCAATGTGTACAGGATAATGCTCCAGCGCCAGTTGACGGGTAAACTCGCTGACCGCTGCCACCTTTGCCGCGCCGCGCCAAATAGCAGGCGTAAACGGGTAAATCCACTTGAACCAGCGATCCGTCTTTTCGGGCAGCGCGCCGGGCACGTCGCCGAGATGGGCCGTCAGCACGTAGGGCACGCCCGTCAGCTTCGACAAAGCAAACGCCGCCGCCCCGGCCGGCACGGCAAAATGCGCGTGGATCACGTCCGGCTTCCACGCGCGGATGATTTTCAGCCCCGCCGTCAGCGCAGACCAGTCGTAACGCGCCATGTCGGAAAATTTTGCGCGGAAAGCCTCGCGCCGCACAGATGCCACGCGCTGAATGCGCACACCGTCCACAGTCTCGTCGCCCGGCTGCCCTTCCAGGCGCGCCGTCAGCACGTGGAGCTGGTGTCCGCGTTTGGCGAGGCCGCTGGCAATGTCCTGGGCCACGCGCCCGCCGCCGCCGCCCACCGGGGGAAATTCATGCGTCAGGACAAGGATTTTCATGGTTGCCCGGATTCATCGCCAAGTTCGGCGTCATTGAGCGCCACATCCGTCACCGAGCGGGAAAGCCAGAGCGCGCCGGGGATCGTCGCCAGGGTGGTGATAACGCGCGTCACCAACGCCAGCGTGGAGGCTTGTTCAAGGCTCGCGCCGAGCGCGGCGTAGAGCGTGGTATAGGCCGTTTCGCGCACCCCGTAGCCATTAATCGACGGCAGCAACTGGCTGATGAAATACGTCACCGTTTGCACACCGATCACCTGCCAGAAAGAGACGTTCATCCCCAACTGGCGGGCGATCAGGTAGGTTGCCGCCATCGGGAACAGGTTCGACGGCCAGGCCGCCAGGAAAGCGTAGACAAAGGCCCAGGGTCGCGAGGCCCAAACCCGAAAAGCGGTTGCTATTTTGGGGAAATGGCGATCAAACAGCTTCCGCAACCCGGCAGGCAGCGCCAACGCTATTCCGGGTTGTGCCATGCCGGAAATGAGCGAATGCCCAAAAATCAGCAACGGCGCCGGGAGCAAACAGGCCATGGCGATCATATTGACGACCCGGTCGAGTATCAACGAGCCAAGGGCGACTGTCTTGCGCCCGGTATAGCGCAAAAGGCCCACCATGCGAAAGCCGTCGCCGCCGATGGTGGAAAACAAAAAATTGGAGGCGAAGACGCCGGCCCAAGCCAGGCGGAAGGCCTGCAAGAAAGTGATCTTTACGTCCTGCGCCCATAACAGACAGCACCAGCGCAGTGTATTAAAAGCATACGTGGCGAAGAAAAACACCAGCGCCAGCAAAACCGCCCAGGGCGAAATGCCCGAAGCTTTCTGAAGCACCACAGCCCAGTTTTGGCGGGAGACCAGCCAGATGAATAATCCGATGGTGAGGATGGTGCCCAGCCAGCGTAGGATCGTTGCCGCTTGCGGCGATTTCTTGATCTTGAAAGGCATTATTCCGCCATCCACATGGAAAGGTCGCGCTCAATTAACGCGGAAAGTTTGACAATATCGGCGCGAAAATGTTCGAGCATTTTTTGGCGCAGCGCCGGGGCCATTTGTTTGCGCGAGGCGCGCGTGGTATTCAGGCGCTCGATGCGGTTGTAAATAACGGAAACCTTTTGCATAAAGCCAACGCCAAACAACGAAATCACTTTCATAAAAAGCTTGTACACCGGCTGCGGCGGGTGGAACAAACGCGCCAGCAGCGCCGAACGGTTCTCGAAATTGGCATTCACCGGGGGAAAGTCCGTCCGCCCGTCCGACGGGACGCCGATAAATGCCAGGAGTTGCTCGTACACGCCGCGCGGATCCGCTTTCAGGTCGTCGTACAAGAAAATTTTGATCTGTTCACGCGGGAAAATGCCGAACAAACGCTCGACATATTTGCCAAACTGGCCGACTTCGCCGTACATCAACAAATCCACCTGGCGCGCGCCGGGGGGAATGCGCTGACCTTGCTTGCGCAAGTCCTGCAAGTCCCAGGCTTTCTCCAGGTCAGGCTCGTTTTCGCGCAAAAGGCTCAGGTTCAAGCGGTGATAAGACTCCACAAAATCGACCGGGTGGCGCAGGATCAGGATCACTTTTGACTTGGGGTCGTAAGCCGCCATATTCCGGAAGGCCACCTGCGAGAATAAATAAAACGGCGAGGCTTCGCCGACCGCCAAATGCTGCTCGCCTGCCCTGGCGAAGACTTTATGGTAATCATCCACCGATTTGAACGTAATTTTCTGCACGTTGGGGAAATCATTGGCAAAATAATTAAGTTCCTTCACCTCCGACATAAAAATACGCGGGTGCTCAGACAGATAGGTGTATAGAGCCGTCGTTCCACAACGCGGCGCGCCTGAGATGAAGAAATTCGGTCGTTTCAATGCACTTGCCTTTCTGACGAGATTCATCCGCAGATTGCACAGATACCGCAGATTTTAAGATTTAAAAACCTGCGGAAATCGGCGAAATACCCTACGGGCACGATGTCTGTGGATAGGTTTTCTTCAAGATCGCCTGCTTAACTTACCAAATTTTCCAGGATGGGCATCAAAGTCGTTTGCACATCTTTGACGGCCTGGGAATACGGCAACACCAGCCGGTACGCCGGAACGTCTGCCAGAATCTTCACCATCAGCGCCCGTTCGGCC
Source organism: Anaerolineales bacterium (assembly GCA_049792555.1). Taxonomy (GTDB): domain Bacteria; phylum Chloroflexota; class Anaerolineae; order Anaerolineales; family Villigracilaceae; genus UBA5195. The sequence goes on along the minus strand of JBARBA010000704.1, from coordinate 1,986 downwards.
TCTTTCCAGGCGGCCAGCCAGGCTTCATCCAACTGCCCGGCTTTTTTCAACAGCGCCAGGAAATGACCTGCCTCGCCGAAATTCATTTCCAGCAGATCGTTAATTGTACTCTCCAGATGATCGATTGGAATCAACCTGGGCGCGGCCACGTCGGCGCGCTCGAGCAACAGGATGGCCGCCGGGGTCGCCTGGTCGGCAATCGATTTGCCCAACCACAGGTGCTGCAAGTCCAGCCGCACCGGCCATTTGAGATATTCGCGGCTGTATTTGCGCACCAGGCCGAAAATTTCCAGCCGGGCGCGTTCCCAGCCCGTCAGCCGCGCGCCCACTTCGGGAACCCATTTCAGCAAATCGCGGTAGAGATGAGAGCGCGTCATGTACGCCAGGCTCTGGGGGCCGGGCCGCAGGAAGACGTAATCGTCGGCATGGAGCTGCCATTCTTCGCCGCAGGCCAGCACCAGCGACGTGGTGGTGGTCTTGCCCGCGCCACCTTTGCCGGTGAAGATCAGGCTTTTGCCGTTTTTCGCCACCGCCCCGGCGTGCAGCAGCAGCGTGCCGCTGCCGGCGGCCAGCCAACGCAGCGACGGATGCGCCAGCATGTGGTGCGCCATCGGCACCGACATCTCGTTGCCGTAAATGCGGATGTCCACCTTGCCGGGGGCCATCGTCAGCCGGTAGCCCCAACGCGCCAGGAGTTTGTGTGCATGACGCGTAAAACCTGCGGGCGGTTGGCTATCCAATCGAAAGTCGAGGAAGATTTGGGGGAGTTGATCCGGCGGCGCAGCGTCCACGCGGTGATACCCGTATTCAGCCTCGAAAAAAGCGCGCGCGAACGGCGCATCGCTCCAGACGCTGATCGCCGCGATGTCATGGAATTGGAAATTCATCGGGGGCAGCGCCATTACGGGCACACTCCCGGCTCGACGCGCGGCACGTAAAACTCGATTTTGCTTTCGTCCGTGTCGATCTCTGTGAACGGCTCGTAGTAGCACAAAATATACGGCGAGATGCGCGCATTCCAGACGTTATTCTCGTCCGAAAATGCGCCTTCTTCCTTGACGCCCACGTTTTGCTTGCCCGCCACGATTGCCGCAAAGCGATGGCTTTTCAGGTCGGCGTAAAACTGCTGCAAATACGCCTGGTTGTTCGACATCGCCATTTCCATCAACGTCACCGCCTCGTATTCGGCCACCAGCGGAACGCGGATTTTTCGGAACGTCACCAGGTGACGCTCGTTGATAAAAAGCACCGGGCCGCTTTGACCGGCCTGCTCGGCAAACGTTTTGAGCGCTGCAAAGGCGGCCTGGTCGGTTTTGTCGTTGAATTTCGGGAACGGCGTCAGCGACGGGACCAGGAACACGAGCGGGATGAGCAGCGCCAGCGCCGTGACCGGCCAGGAAAGCGCTGGCCCGTCATTTTGAGCATCAGACTCCCCGTGAACTTTGTCGCCGATAAAATAGAGCGCCAGCAGGCTGACGAGGACGGCGTAGGCGTCCATGTTATGCAAATCGCCGCCGCCGCCGATCTTGACGCTCACGACCAGCCCGCCAACAAACAGCACTGCCAGCATCGCCAGCAATCCCAGCCGGCGGACGGGGTGCAACTGCGACAACCGGCTGCGCAACAAGACTGCCAGCAGCGGCCCGCTGACGATCAGGATGGCCGGGAGCACCCCCAGCGGGAACGTGTCATTCGGCCACAGGCGCTCCCAGAGCAGGTCCGAGAAAAAGCTGGAGGCAAAAGCCCCGGCATTGCCCGCATTGCCCGAAAGCGGGATATACGCGGCCTGCGCTGCCAGCGCCGAGAGCAGGCCGACAATGGCCCAGATGAAAGGAGTTTTTAAATAACTTAACCACGAAGCCACAAAGTCACCAAGTTTTTTTTGATTACTTTGTGGCTTTGTGACTTGGTGGTTAAAAATGGGTTCTTCCAGCAAATAGATCGCTATCGCCAGCATGGCCGGCACCGGGAACCAGTTCACCCGGC
>JBARBA010000703.1:0-4438 GCA_049792555.1 Anaerolineales bacterium | reverse complement strand
GAATTGCCTTGTTTTGGAATCCCTGTCGTGACAGCCGGTACGGGACGTTACAATGGCTACGGCTTTACCATTGATCCTCCAACTCGCGCAGCCTACACGGATTGTTTGCTCAATCTTCAGTCTGTGCATCGCCTGGATTTGGACCAGGTTGCGCTTGCCCGCAGGCACGCTTATTGGGTCTTTTTGCATCGCCAGGCCAGCTTTGATGAGTTTTCGAAGATGTCTTCGCAGGTTCTGAAAGACCCAAACCATCCTTTGCATCATAATTTGCAAATGTCAGTTCAATCCCATGATGATTTTGTAAATGCCCCCAAATTCCAGGCTTTTATGGAATGGGTGGCAAAAGGGATCGAATCGGATTTTATCTTGTTGGAAAAGCAATGTCCCGGATCTTGACGTTCAAACAAATACTTCGCGCTTTTGTTGTGCGAGTAGGAACATACCTCGACTTAATAGAGCGCAGGGATGACCCACGCTATCAACAAGCCCATGTTGGAGCCAATGTTTTGTTGGGTAATGTGATATTTGAGGGCGATAATTCTGTTGGCGATGATGTAAAAATACGCGGGAATGTCACACTGGGCTTTCGTTCAACATTGGGGCATCATTGCATTGTATATGGCGGCGATATTTCAATCGGACGGTATTGTCAGTTTGCTCCTCATGTTTCCATCTACGCCATAAATCACTCGGTAGACTATATGACCACTTATGTGAACAAACGCCTTTTTGGGGGAGAATTGCAGGCGCACAATGTTTCATCGCCAATCCATATTGGGCATGATGTTTGGATTGGGCATGGAAGCATCGTTTTGAAAGGGGTAAAGATCGGAGATGGCGCCGTTGTAGGCGCCGGTTCCGTGGTGACGAGAGATGTTCCCGATTACGGTATCGTTGCCGGAAACCCGGCCCGGCTGATTAGAAAACGTTTCGAAGATGAAATCATTGTCCTGCTCAAAGACCTGGCCTGGTGGAACAAAACCCCTGAACAAATTGAAATGATGAAGGAGATTTTTTTTATTAATTTTCGAGAAGATCGCGATGTTGGCGCCAGCCTGCTTAAAAAATATTTGGCTGTAACCGACAAGTGTAAAAATGAAACCGCTTGATATTGCAATAGTATCTGATACCCAGCCGGGCAATACCGGCTCAGGCGGCAGCGTGGCTGTTTACGGTTTAAAGAATTTATTAACGCGCCTGGGCCATAAAGTGACATTTTTTATGCCGTCATATTTTATGGCAACCGGCGCACCCTCAGAAAACATTCGCGTCTTTGAAACCGACTTTCAAAACCATAAGATGGATTTGGTCTGGCTGTTCAACCTTCGAACGTGGAAATATTTCCGACCTTTTGCGCGGTCACACCGATTCGTTTTGTATTGTCTGGAGCCGTTGCATAGAATTGCTTCTTTGCGTTTACGCTTTAAGAGCAAATATGACCAGAGCCGAAATCCCTACAAGTATTTCCTTGAGTGGTTGAATATAGAAAGAGTGCGGCTTCAGGAAATCGCATATATTCGGGAAGTTTCGCAACAAGGCGTACTTACTACATTTGCGCCCAATGTCCACGACCTTTGGCAAAAATATTCATCCCAAAAGATCACGGTTTGTCCGTTGCCTTACCCTGATTTTGGGCTACGAAAAAACAGATATGGATCCAACGACGGCGCAGGATTATTGCTTGGCAATATGAATGGTATTCATACGCGTTATGGCCTCGATTTTTTCTTTGAAAAAATATGGGCGAGGGCAAATTCGCCTTCGAATAAAGCAATGCCGGTTTTACACGTTGTAGGCGGTGGGGAAATGCCAGCGACTTTTCCGAAACCGCGCGAAGACCAAAGTTTAAAGTGGGTGGGATTCGTTCCCGATCTTGAATCGGAATGGGAACAGGCGAAATATTTACTGGTTCCTGTGCCTGTTGCGGACGGCGTTCGCTCGCGTATCATCGAGGCATGGTGTCGCGGCGTTCCTGTAATAGCTCATCCTGCTGCTGAAAAGGGATTGCCAATGATGCAGCCGGGTATCAACTATATCTCCGCCGAATCTCCCGCAGCGTGGGTGGCTGAGATGAGCAGGCGAAGAGAAATCGCCGATTTTGAAAACCTGATCGTCGGGGGGCGCGATGCCTATGAGCGGCATTTCTCGGTAGATGCGCTTTCGCCTGTTTATCAGGATGTCATCAACCGCGCAATGAATTAAGGACGTTTCTCTGGTGGATGTCAAACCCAACACACTAATGATCGCTGAAATTGCCCAGGCGCACGATGGTTCCCTGGGGATGGCCCATGCCTACATTGATGCCGCTGCCGCATCCGGGGCAGACGCTGTCAAATTCCAGACCCACATTGCGGCTGCCGAGAGCACCCCTGCCGAACCCTGGCGGGTGAAGTTTAGCCGCCAGGATGCCACCCGTTATGAGTATTGGAAACGCATGGAATTTACCGAAGCCCAATGGTTGGGGCTGAAACAACATGCCGTGGAACGATGTTTGCTGTTTTTAAGTTCTCCCTTCTCATTGGATGCAGTCGAATTGCTCTCCCACGTTGGCGTCTTTGCGTGGAAAATTGCATCGGGCGAAGTGAGCAACACTCCTATGTTTGAACGCATTGCAGCAACCGGCCTGCCGGTTTTGCTCTCCACGGGGATGAGTCCGCTCGATGAAATCGATGCGGCTGTCGAGCGGATAAAAAAACACAATCTCCCTTTGACCGTGCTCCAATGCACCTCGATGTATCCCACCCCGCCGGAAAAACTTGGACTCAACCTGCTTCCATTTTTCCGGGAGAGATATGGCTGTGATGTTGGCCTGTCAGACCATTCCGGGACGATTTATGCCGGGCTGGCTGCCGCATCTTTGGGCGCTGACGTTATCGAAGCGCACATCACATTCAGCCGCGAGATGTTTGGTCCCGACGTGCCTGCTTCGCTGACAACGCTCGAATTTCGGCAGCTCGTTGAAGGGGTGCGCTTTATCGAGAAAGCCCGCGCCCACCCGGTGGACAAGGACGCGATTGCAGCCGATCTGGTGCAGATGCGCAGGCTGTTTACCAAAAGCGTTGTCACCCGTCTTCCACTGAAAGCCGGAACGGTGTTGCTGCCCGAACATTTGACAGGCAAAAAGCCTGGTACGGGCATCCCAGCCGAGCGTTTGCCGGAGCTGATTGGTCGGACGTTGAACAAAAGCGTTCCAGCCGATCATTTGCTGGACGAAGGAGATTTTGCCTGATGCGCATATTGAATGCCGAACCGCTGATGTACAGCGATCAGGCGCGGGCCATCTTGCTCTCACTTGGGGAACTGGTCGAAGAGCCGGTGGACCGGGCCAGGCTTTTAACCCTTGCGCCGGATTTTGATGTTTTGATTGTCAGGCTTGGGCATCAGATTGATCGAGAAATCCTGGATGCTGGCGCGCGCTTGAAAGCAATCGTTACCGCCACTACGGGGTTGGATCACATCGACCTCGTTTACGCCGCCGAAAAGGGAATCGCTGTTTTGAGCTTGCGCGGGGAAATCGATTTTTTGCGCACCGTTAGCGCGACAGCAGAACATACCTGGGCCTTGCTGCTTGCCTTGCTTCGCAATATTCCATCATCCTTTGCATCTGTTCGGGCGGGCAACTGGAATCGGGACTCTTTCCGCGGGCGCGAATTGGAGGGCAGGCGGTTGGGGCTGCTTGGTTTGGGGCGGATTGGGCAAAAAGTGGCGCGCTATGGCTTGGCCTTTGACATGAGCGTGTTTGCTTGCGACCCCTACGCGTTGCAATGGGTGGATGGCGTTGCCCGGTGCGTCTCGCTGCCCGAATTGCTGGGCAACAGCGATGTGCTTTCCATCCACGTTCCGCTAAACAGTGAGACAATCGGGTTGATCGGAAAAGAAGAACTACAATTGCTGCCGCCAACTTCCATCCTGTTGAATACGTCGCGGGCTGAGGTTGTGGACGCGAATGCCTTGCTGGATGTCTTGAATGCCGGTTCCCTGGCCGGGGCTGCGCTTGACTTTATACCGGAAGAACGTGATGCTGAAAAACGCTTATCAAGCCCCTTGCTCGAATATGCCCGTAAGCATGAAAATTTGTTGATTACTCCTCATCTGGGGGGGGCAACTTACGAGTCAATGCGCAAAACAGAAATTTTTATGGCTCAGAAATTATTCGCGTGGGCACAAACCGAATATAAATCTATGAAAGGTTTTCACGAAAAATAAACCTTCAATGAATAATGTAAAATCTCTTGTTCGTAAAGTATGTGTGGTTATTACCGCCCGGCCCAGTTATGCTCGCATCAAAACCGTCCTGGAAGCAATTCAAAAGCATCCGGGCTTGCAGTTGCAACTCGTCGTTGCGGCATCCGCTTTGTTGGAACGTTATGGCGAAGTGGTGAATGTGATCCGTGCAGATGGGTTTGAGCCGGATGCGGTCGTTTACATGGTTTTGGAG